>CAMVIC010000098.1 GCA_947167435.1 uncultured Clostridia bacterium
GGCCGGGAGCTGCACTGCGGCGGCTGTCAGCACAACTGCTTCCTCTCCGACCCGGGCTGCGGCATCGGCCGGGACAAGGCGGAAAGGCTGAGGCAGGGCTATCAAGCCTGAAAAACCGGAGTCCGGAGCTCAGATGGATATGCGGCAGAAAACGGAAGATGATTTCGATATCCCGCTGTCGGGAGTCGAAGTCATCTTCCGTTTTTTCATGTGCGATCGTCTCTCCTGCCGGCGTGTTTCAAGACGCCTGAGCCTTCACCCGAGCTCCTTACGGCGGTTAAGCGACGGCGGTTTTTCACGGATTTATGCCCCGAGCCGGTGTAATCTCTGATTCTTTTCAGGGAAAATGTGTCGAATCCGGTTTTTTTATGCCGTTTTGCTCGCCGCTGCCGCGGCAACCGCAAAGCATGGTGAACTTTCCTTAGCAATGTTGAACTGCCAAAGAAATTATTAACCCCCCCGGGGGCTTCCGAAGCAGATTCTGATATGCTAACATTTTAGCATAGAGCTGTCATACACGGGATTGCTCGTCGAAACCGGTTTTCAAATCGCGGTGAGGGAGTGCTTGTCCGATGGGATTCCATGTGCAGAAACCGATTGATTATCGGTCCGTTCACGATCATCCGTATACAGGGCCCGTCGACTTTCAGAAAGCGGATCTGGAGTCGGAGCGCGGCTCGGAGCCGAAGCGCATCCCGGATTCCCCCGACGTCGCCAAATGGCGGGAAATTCTCTCCCGGGCGCCGGAAGAGTATGGGGCCTGGCTTTGGCTCGGCAAATCGCTGTCGGCCCAGTTCCGCTTCAACGAGGCGATTCTCCTGTACTCCCGCGCCATAGAACGGTTTCCGGACCGTTTCGACGCGTTCAAGCTGCGCGCCGGCTGCTATACGGACAGCCTGCGCTTTGATCAGGCCGCGGCGGATCTGGCGACGGCACTGCGCCTGGGCGCGCCGGAAGAGGGCACGCTGTATTCCCTGGCGACGGCACAGTATCTGAGACGCGATTACCGTTCAGCCGCCGAAACGTGCGAGCGCCTGCTTTCCGTCCTCCCCCCGGATTCGCCGATGCGTCCGGCTGCAGCAGACTGGAGATTTCTGTCTCTGCTGCGGGGAGAGCAGCGGGAGGAGGCGCAGGAAGCCCTGAAGCAGATCCCCCGGCTGGAAGAGCCGCTTGCCGCCTACCGTCTTCGCTGCGCTGTCTACAGCGGACAGATCAGCCTTGAGGAAGGGATTGCGCGTGCCCTTTCCCTTCCGCGCGATATCCAGATCATCACCTCGCTCTACGGTTTGAGCGTATACAGCGCGTTTTACTGTCAGGATCCGGAAAAAGCGCTGCGGCTGCGCAGCGAAATTCTGCTCCGGCGCTCCTATTGGCCGGCCCTCGGCTATCTGGGCGCTCTCACCGACGCCGGGGCCGGGTCGGCCGAATCCGGATAAGCGGGGCGTGTCCGGCCCCCATGGGTTCTTTTCTTTGATGATACGGGAAGCGAGGAGGAGCATGACATGAACTGGCATTCTCCCTATGTGTCATACTGGGCGGAACGATGGGACTACGCCATGGCACATACCGATAATTTCTGTGCGGAGATTCGCAGCAAGGACGCAGTCGACCGGCATGAGGAGGCCAATGTTCCGTCCTTTCAGCAGGGCATGGGGCAAAGCGTCGAACGCGTGGACGCCGCGCTTGAGCGCATCGCGCAGCGCGGCTATCTGAAGCCGGAGTACAGCGCGCTGGACATCGGCGCGGGTACCGGCGCCTTTACGATCCCGCTGGCGCAGCGGCTGGACCGGGTCGCGTCGCTCGACATCTCCGTGAATATGCAGCGCTTCACACGCCAGCGGGCTGAGGCGGAAGGTCTCAACAACATAGACTTCATTCTGAAAAACTGGCGGAGCCTGGATCTGGATGAGGCAAACATGCGCGGAGCCTATGATCTTGTGCTCTGCAGCATCAACCCCCGCGGCGTCTGCAATCTGGAGACCCTTCAGAAAATGAACCGGGCCTCGCGGGGCGGCTGCTGTCTGCTGAATTTCGCGGGCCGCTCGGAATCGAACGGGCACGGCGCCGCGCTGCAGCGGATTATCCTGGGCCGCGAGCTGGGGACCGAGGGCGGCAACGACGTGATTTTTCCCTTTAATCTGATCTATTTTCTCGGCGGGGAGCCGGATCTGAATTATACCAGAATTGTCTGGGAGAAGCATACGCCGCCTGACAGGGCGGTGGAAGCCGTCTGCTTCAACTACTGGCGGTTTGCCGACATTACGGATGACATCCGGAAAAGAATCCGGGACTATGTTTTTTCCCACCTGGACGAAAACGGCTTCTTTGTCGAACGGGTGGAGCATCTGATCGGGATTATGGTGTGGGACGCATGGCGTATCAACGAACAAAACTGAGAATCGGTCCGCGCGTGTCGCTGCTGCTTCGCTATGCGCTGAAGGCGGCTGTCCTGATTCTGGTGATTATCAGCCTGAACTTTATTCTCATTCACCTGATGCCCGGAGACCCCATCATGCATATTCTGGGAGAGGAACAGTACTACGCGCTCAACAATCAGTTTCCCGAGCGGCTGGAGGAGGTCAGGCGCAGCTACTCTCTCGACGGTTCCCTGCTGAGCCAGTACCTTCGCTTTATGTATAACGTGGTCACTTTCCGATTCGGGCATTCCTATATCGACGGCACCAGCGTGACGGACAACGTATTTTTCCGCCTGCGCTGGACGCTGACGCTGTCTCTCTGCGCGATTGTGATCTCCGCCCTGGTCGGCGGAGCACTGGGCGTGGTGGCCGGATACAAAAAAGGCGGCCGGACAGACTCCATACTCACGGCGGTCTTTCTGCTGCTTGAAACCATTCCGGCCAACTGTCTGGCGCTCATCATGCTGGTAATCTTTTCCTTCAAGCTGCGCTGGTTCCCCGTGGGCGGCATGACCTCAGCCGGCCTGAGCGGCTGGGCCAAGACACTCAGCATCCTCCAGCACATGGTTCTCCCGGTCGCTGTGCTGAGTCTTTACCGTACCGCGGCCAATTTCCTGCTGATGAAGAGCTACATTTCCCAGATCCGCGACGAGGATTACATGACCGTCGCCGTGTCAAAGGGGCTGAAGAAAAGCCGCGTGCTCTTTGTTCACCTGCTGAAAAACGCGATGGTCCCCTATATCACAACGCTCTGCATGCAGATGGGACACATCATTTCCGGTTCCATGCTCATTGAGGTCGTCTTCTCCTGGAAGGGAATGGGGACGCTCATCTACGACGCCGTGATGTCAAAGGACTATCCCACGATTCAGATGTGCTTCCTTCTGATTGCCGGCTGTGTGGTTCTGTTCAACTTTGTGGCGGATGTCCTGTGCATGCAGATGGACCCGCGGATTCGGGACGGTATGGCCTATGAATAAGCGATCGGGAAAGTTCGGGACAAGACTCGGCCTCGCGATCTTTCTGTTTTTTCTTCTGATCGCAATCTTCGCCGACGTACTTGCACCCTATTCGATGAATGAGCTGGGCAAGGCCTTTGCCAGGCCCGGCGCAGAGCATCTGCTCGGCACAAACGACATCGGACAGGACATTTTCAGTGAGCTGATTCTGGGTACGCGCGCCTCGCTGCTCACGGGCATCACGGCCGCCTTCTTCACCGTTTTTCTGGGCACGGTGCTTGGTCTGAGCGCCGGCTATCTGGGCGATACCGCGGACAGAATCATTCGCGCGCTCATATCGGTCTTCATGGCCATTCCGCAGCTTCCGCTGACCATCGTGCTGGTGGCCTTCATGGAGCCGAGCATCTGGAACATCATCCTCGCCATCGTGCTGACCTCCTGGACGTCCTCGGCGCGTATTGTCCGCTCCAAGGTGATGGAGATCAAGCAGCTGCCCTTCGTCAAGATTGAGGAAACCCTCGGGCAGAAAAAGCTTGTGATCATGTTCCGGCATATTCTCCCCAACATCAAGGACATTCTGCTCATGCGCTCAACGCTGGCTGTTTCCTCCGCGATGCTGACGGAAGCCAGTCTGAGCTTTCTGGGCCTTGGCAGCTACAACCAGAAGAGCTGGGGCTCCATTCTGTACTATGCCTTCAACAAAAACGGCGTTATCGCAAATTTCTACTGGTGGTACGTTCCGCCGCTCGTCTGTATCAGCCTCTGCATTTTTGCCTTCATCCTCATGGGATACTACGGCATAGGCACAGAGGATGCCGGAGGAGAAAGCAGCTATGAGGTGCGCCATGATTGAGATCAGCAATCTGTCGGTCAGCTTTTCCGGGGGCGTCAGGGCGCTTGACTGTGTGTCGCTGTGCGTTCCGGACAACAGCCGGACCGTAATCGTCGGCGAGTCAGGAAGCGGCAAAAGCGTTCTTCTGTCCGCCATCATGCGCATCCTGCCGCCCGGCGCAAGCGTCAGCGGCAGCATCCGCGCCGACGGGCAGGAGCTGCTGTCGCTCCGGGAGAAGGAGATGAACCGCCTGCGCGGGCGCCGCATCGCCTATATTCCGCAGGGCAGCGCCTCAAGCATGAACCCTCTGCTCACCGTAGGCTATCAAATCGCCGAGCCGATGGTGCAGTTTCAGCTGGCCACCCGCAAAAACGCGGCCGAAAAGGTGATTCACTGGCTCAGGCAGCTGAAGATCGGTGAGGAGGAAAAAGTGGCCGCTTCCTATCCGCATACGCTCAGCGGCGGGATGCGGCAGCGCGCCCTGATCGCCATGGGTGCGGCGGCCGGCGCCCCCATCCTCCTGGCGGACGAGCCCACCAAGGGCCTCGACGAGGAACGGATCGAGGCGGTGATTGCCGTCTTTGAGCGGCTTCGGGACAGGAGTATCCTTTTTGTCAGCCACGACCTGCGCTTTGCCGAGCGGATTGCCGACAGGGTCTGCGTCCTGTACGCGGCTCAGGCAGTAGAGAGCTGCTCAAAGGCAGACTTCTTCCGGGAGCCCCTGCATCCCTATTCCCGTCTGATGCTCTCTGCCATGCCGGAGCGCGGATTGCAGGCGGATACGGGCTTTGCCCCGACCCACGACCGGTATGAGGGCTTCGGATGCCGCTTCCGGGAGCGCTGCCCCTTTCAGAGTGAACGCTGCAAGGAGCAGCCGCCGGAGCTTGCGCTTGGGGATAGAAAGGTGAGGTGTTGGCAATATGCTGCGCGCTGAACACATCTCCCACACCTACCGCAACCGTTCCTATTCCCATCATGTGCTTGACGATGTGAGCATTCACATCGGAGAGGGCGAGACGGTCGGCCTGCTCGGTGCCAGCGGCAGCGGAAAGACGACGCTGGGCCAGATCGTCTGCGGTCTGCTCAAAGCCGGCGGGGGGACGCTGTATTACCGCGGCGAAAAGCTCAGCTATCCCTTTCGCGGTCAGGCGAGAAGGGACATTCAGATTCTGTTTCAGCATCCGGAGGTCTCCTTCAATCCCAGACTTACGGTAAGCACAAGCATGAAGGAAATTTTTCGCCTGTACGATATTCCCTATTCCAGGCAGGCGCTGCTGGAAAGGCTTGAACCCTTCGGCATCTACGACGAGCATCTGGACCGTTTCCCGGCGCAGCTTTCGGGCGGAGAGCTGCAGCGCATGGCGCTCTGCCGCGTGCTTCTTGCGCAGCCGCGGCTGATCGTCCTCGACGAGCCCACAAGCATGCTGGATTCGATCACGCAGGCACAGATTGTGCGCATGCTGCAGCAGCTGCAGCGCTCGCGCGGCCTGTCGTATCTCTTCATCACACATAATTGCGCTCTCTGCGACTACGCCAGTGCGCGCATTTATCAAATCAGAGAAGGTCACATCGTGACAAATGAAAAGGAGGAAAAAACATGAAAAGAACCCTGTCCCTGGTCCTGGCGCTGCTGATGCTGATCGGCCTGTGTGCCGCCTACGGCGGTACGGCATCGGCCGAAGGCGAAGCCGGACACGTCGACGTCCTGCGTATCGGCTGCCTGTACGCCAACAACAAGTTCTCGCTGCGTTCGCAGAACGACTGCTTCGGCCGCATGAATTACAACGGCTTTGTCGCTCTGCCCTTCTGGGCGTTTGACGAGACCGGAGAGCTCAGCAGCAAGGGCTGCTTCTTCAACAAGTGGGAAATCAGTGAAGACAACACCGAGCTTACCCTCTGGTTCGATACCACCGATCTCTACTGGCACGACGGCGAGCCCGTCACCGTTGACGACGTGCTCTATACCTTCCAGTTCTATAAGGATAACGATTTCAAGCTCTTTCCTTATATAACGAGCGTAGAGGCCGTGGACGACGGCTGCATCCATGTG
>CAMVIC010000099.1 GCA_947167435.1 uncultured Clostridia bacterium
GATGGTGTTTTCATTGCCGGGAATAGCGGAGGCGGAAATGATAACCCGGTCGCCCGCGTCAATCCGAATCTGCTTATGCTCGGAAAACGCCATCCTGTACAGTGCGGACATGGCCTCACCCTGACTGCCGGTCGAGATGATGACAACCTGGTTTCGGGGCAGCTTGTTCACCTTGTCCAGGTCCACCATGGTATTCTCGGGAATGTTCATATAGCCCAGAACGCCGGAAACCCGAAGCACGTTCTCCATGCTGCGCCCGGTAATGGCCACTTTGCGCTTGTACTTGGCGGCCACGTCGATGATCTGCTGCAGGCGGTGCACATTGGAGGCAAAGGTGGTGATGATGATGCGCTTGTCGCAGCCCATAAAGAGCTTGTCAAAGCTGGCGCCTACCTTCCGCTCCGAGTCGGAGTGTCCGGGCTTTTCCACATTGGTGGAGTCGCTGAGAAGGGCCAGCACACCCTGATTTCCCAGTTCGCCCAGCCGGACCAGGTCGATCATGCCGCCGGAAATGGGCGTCACGTCAATCTTCCAGTCAGCGGTATGGATGACCGTGCCAAGAGGCGTGGTAATGGCCAAGGCCACCGTATCGGGGATGCTGTGGTTCACATGGATAAACTCTATGGTGAAGTTGCCCAGGCGAAAGCTTGCGCCTGCCTTCTTTGTAAAGATCTGCGTATTGTACAGCAGATCGTGCTCCTCCAGCTTCAGTTCCACCAGTGCCGCCGTCAGAGGAGTGGTGTAAATGGGGGCGTCGATTTCCTTAAGCACGTAGGGTACGGCGCCGATATGGTCCTCGTGTCCGTGAGTCAGAATAATGCCCCGTATGCGGGCAGCGTTATTTTTCAGATAGGTGAAATCCGGCAGAACGATATCAATTCCGTACATATCTTCATCGGGGAAGCCCATACCGCAGTCCACTACGATGATATCATTGCCGTATTCAAAGGCCGTCATGTTCTTGCCGATCTCGCCGAGACCGCCAAGAGGGATAATTTTCAGTTTAGAAACCATTTTTACTCCAATCTATATTTACTGTGTCATATACATAGAAACGCCAGGCTGTTCTTTCTCATAGCCTTCCCGTGGATTTCTCACATTTCCGTGCGTCCCTCTATTGCCCGATTGAGCGTGGCGTCGTCCGCAAACTCCAGATTGGAGCCCACGGGAATCCCGTAGGCAAGCCTGGTCACGCGAATCTGGAAGGGCTTGAGCAGCCGTGAGATATACATGGCGGTTGCCTCCCCCTCCGTGTCGGGGTTGGTGGCCATGATGACCTCTTCCACCTCGTTCTCTGCCACCCGGTGCAGAAGTTCCTTGATGCGGATGTCGTCCGGCCCCACGTGGTTCATGGGTGAGAGAACGCCGTGGAGAACGTGATAGGTTCCGTTATACTCATGTCCCCGCTCAATGCTCAGCACATCCCGCGGCTCGGACACGACACAGATGGTTCCCTTGTCTCGCCGGTCACTTGCGCAGATGGAGCAGATCTCCCCTTCCGTCAGATTCTGACAGATGCTGCAGCAGTGCACACTGCGCTTGGCGTCGGTAATGGCGTTTGCAAAGGAGATCGCCTCATTCTCCGGAAGTGCCAACACATGAAACGCAAGTCGCTGAGCGCTCTTGCGGCCGATGCCCGGAAGGGCTGCGAATTTGTCAATCAGGTTTTCAAGAGAAGCGGGAAAAAAAGACATAGCTTCTGTCTCCGAAGAAAAGATATTTTCAGGCTCGGCGGATTGCATCAATGGCAGCCGCCCGGTCTGCCTTTCCGAAAACGGCACTGCCCGCAACCAGCACGTTGGCGCCGGAGGCTTTGCAGAGGGCCGCGGTCTCACTGTCGACACCGCCGTCGACTTCCAGCTCGCAGTCAGGATTCACCCGGTCCAGCATCTCCCGAACCTGACGCACCTTGGGCATCATATCCGCCATAAACCGCTGCCCGCCAAAACCGGGCTCCACCGTCATCACAAGCACCAGGTCCGCAAGCTTCAGAAAGGGCTCCAGCGCTGACGCCGGGGTTCCGGGCTTTACTGACACGCCCGCCTTTTTTCCGCAGGCATGAATGCTGCGCATGGCTTCCAGGATTTGATCCTCCGTGTCCGCCTCTGCATGTACCGTCACAAGGTCCGCACCCGCGGCACAGAAACGCTCCGTATAGCGAAGCGGGCGGACAATCATCAGGTGCACATCCAGAAAAAGCTCCGTCACCTTTCGCAGAGAGCTGAGTACCGGAAGGCCCATGGAAATATTGGGCACAAATTCCCCGTCCATGACGTCAAAATGTATCAGATCGGCACCGGAACGGGTAATATCCTCAATCTCCGTGCCGAGTCTCGCAAAGTCAGCCGACAGTACAGAAGGTGCGACCTTGATCATGGCAGTTCTCCCCGCGTTATTTATAATGTACATGACAAGTTATTATACACTTATTTGTTTTCAATTGCAATACTCTTGACTGCATCTTATTTTCGATATAAAATAGTTTGATAAGTTTTAAGTTTGGAGGTATTCGCAGTGGCAAGACGCAGAAAAAAGCGCTCCGGCGTCCGCTCCATATACAGCTTTGCCATCACCTGGCTCATTCTTTCCGCCTTTTTCCCCCTGTCCCAGCTTTGGGGACTGTTGGCCACTCTGGGCATCTGCAGCGGTGTCGCCTATCTGTTCGGGCGCAGCTCCGCACAGCGGGAGGCTGCTCAGGACAACAGTGCAGCTCACGCAGCCAATGCAGCGCCCAAGGCCGAGGTGAAAGAGCCGCCTCTCCGGCAACCTGCCGCCCAGCCTGCCAAGACGGGCACCGTCTCCAAGAAGAGTTACGGGCCGGCGGTGGATCCCATCATTGAAGAAGGAAACAAAGCCCTCAGTGAGATGGGCCGGCTGTATCTCTCCATCAAAGACCCGGAAATCCGGCAGAAGATCAACGAGATCATGCGCGTTACCGATAAAATCACCCAGGACGCCATCTCCGATCCCACTGATATACCGCAGATCAAGAAGTTTATGAACTACTATCTGCCCACCACCATCAAGCTTCTCAACGCATACGACCGGATGAGCTCCCAGGGAATCCAGGGAGAGAATCTGGACAAGAGCATGAACAGCATTACCAAAATGCTGGACGATGCCATTGTCGCCTACCAGAAGATGTTGGATTCCCTCTTTGCCAACCAGGCACTGGACATTGAGACCGACATTGAAGTGATGAACACCATGCTGGCCCGGGAAGGTCTGTCCGGCAACAAGGATTTTGAAGGACAGGCCGGTACGTAAACCGGTCTTTCCATTGAACAAACATACAATTCTGATACAGAAAGGAAAAGAAGATCATGAGTGAAGAAAACAATTCCGTCCCTTTCCTGACCCTGGAACCCAATGCCGCAGCTGCCGCTGCAGAAGAGGCTGCTCCCCCAGTCGCGGAGGCTGCCCAGGAAGCGGTTGAAGAAGCCCCGGTTGAGAAACTGGAGCTGGAGAACCTAAGCGAGGCTGAGCAGGCCGCTGTTCGCAGCTTCTCCGAAAAGATCGACATCCTCAATACCGAGCAGGTCATGAACTACGGCAGCGCCGCCCAGAAAAACATCTCTGAGTTCTCTGACGCCGCGCTGAAGACCGTGCGCACCAAGGACCTTGGCAAGGTCGGCAATATGCTGGGCGACCTGGTGGTAGAGCTGCAGGGCATGAACTTCGACCAGGAGGACAAGAAGGGCTTCCTGGGCCTGTTCAAAAAGACCGGGCAGGATCTGGCATCCCTCAAGGCCCAGTACGACAAGGCCGAGGTCAACGTGGACAAGATTGTTGAGGCTCTGGAGCAGCATGAAGTCACCCTGCTCAAGGACATCAGCATGATGGATAAAATGTATGAGAAAAACCAGGAATACATGAAGGAACTGACCATGTACATTCTGGCCGGCAAGCTGAAGGTTGAGCATCTGCGCAATGTAGAGCTGCCCGAGTACGTAAAAAAGGCGGAAGAGACGAAGCTGCCGGAGGACGCACAGGCCGCCAATGACTTTGCCAACATGATCGGCCGCTTTGAAAAGAAGATTCACGACCTGGAGCTGACCCGTATGATTTCCGTACAGATGGCGCCCCAGATCCGCATGGTTCAGAATAACGACAGCCTCATGTCCGAGAAGATCCGCACTTCCATCGTCAACACCATTCCTCTGTGGAAAAACCAAATGGTCATGGCTCTTTCCCTCTACAATTCCGAGCAGGCCATGAAAGCCCAGCGCGAGGTAACCAATATGACCAACAAGCTGCTTGAAAAGAACGCGCAGGCCCTGCATCAGGGCAGTGTGTCCATTGCCCAGGAGGCTGAACGCGGGATCGTAGACATGGAGACTCTGAAAAAGACCAATCAGGAGCTGATCGCCACATTGCGCGAGGTTCGCCAGATTCAGGATGAAGGCCGCGTCCGCCGCGCTCAGGCAGAAGAAGAGCTGGGCCGCATTGAAGGCGAGCTGCGCCGCAACCTGCTGGAGATGAAGGGTTGATTTCCGCCCGTTTTTCTGTGAGAAAGGGAGGATGACATGAAGAAATTTCTGAGCAACCGTCTTGTTGCGCTGTTTCTGTCCGCGCTGATCGTGGCAGGCTCCACTCTGGTGTCCGTTCATGCGAAGCTGGGCGCCCAGTGTGATAAGATCGCAGACGGCTTCTACACCGGCGTCAGATATGACGGCGATGTGCATGCCAGCATCTCCTCCCAGCTGAAGGATATCATCGGCTGTGCGGAGGGCCTTGTCACCATCGCCAACAACTATGAGGTGGACGCAGAGCTCAGCGGGAAGGTCAGGCAGAGCGTGGATAGCCTGAACCTTTCCATGACCCGATCCCGCAGTTCCATATCGTCTCTCTATTCGGAGTATCAGGATCTGAGCCGGAGCGTCAGCGCTCTGGCGGACGCGCTGGGCCGGCAGGCTCTCTCCGACAGTGACAAAAGCGCCGTGGAGCAATACAATAACGGCATTGCCGAGGCGCAGAGTCTGATTGCCAGTGCCGGTTATAACGAGAGTGTGAGGACCTTCACTTCCAAAAAGCTGCGCTTCCCCGCCTCTCTGCTGGGACCGATCGCCGGGGTCCACTTCCCTGAGTATTTTGCGTAAGACAACGCAAGTTCCATATCACGATACAGAAAGAAGAATATCCTATGTCCATCGAAAAAGGCCGCGCGTATTTTCGTGCGCTTGGTTTGGAAGATCGGGTGCAGGAGTTTAACGTCTCCTCCGCAACCGTAGAACTGGCTGCCCAGGCTTTGGGCGTGGAGGGCGCACGCATTGCCAAAACCCTGTCTTTCAAAACCGCGGACGGCTGTATGCTGATTCTGGCTGCAGGCGACGCGCGGATCGACAATCACAAATTCAAGGAAAAGTTCCACATGAAGGCCAAGATGCTCTCCGCCGACGAGGTGCTGGAGCTGGTCGGTCATCCTGTGGGCGGCGTGTGCCCCTTCGGCTGCAACGAGGGTATACCCGTATATCTGGATGACAGTCTCAAGCGCTTTACAACGGTTTTTCCCGCTGTGGGAAGCGCCAGCAGTGCCATTGAGCTGAATCTGGACGAGCTGTTCCGGTATTCCAAGGCCCTTGAGTGGATTGACGTGTGCAAGCTGCCGGAGGCCTAAAAAACAAAAAAGAAAACTTGAGGCGGCGTCTTGCCGTCTCAAGTTTTTTGCGTTTCTTCAGGAAATCTGCTTTTGTCAGGCTGTCTGTTATCCCCTTGCAGCGTCAAAGAAGTCATAGGGATTCTGGTATTGGGACTGCTCCACAAGTCCTTCCGTCTGCACAATCTCCGCGTTCTCCGCGACTTGCTGCAGCTCCTCCATGGTGAAGGTCCCCCTCAGTGCCAGAATCCAGCCCTGCTCCGGGTGAAAGAGCAGCAGATAATTGCGAGACAGCCCGTCGTCATAGCGCACGCGCTCGCCTTCCCAGCTCTGATAGGCGTCAGAACGGATTTTCAGCACGTCCAGCTCGCCCATAGTCCCCTCTTCCACTGCGTCAGGCAAGCCGCTCATCAGAATCAGTGCGCCGCCGTTTACAAACTGCGGTGCGTAGTACGTATTGCAGACCAGATAGCGTTCTCTGTTCTCCCCCACCAGCTCGACCCGATCGGCCCAGGGGATAAAGCCCACCACGCCGTCCCAGTCCCGGCGTTTCACCCAGCCGTCTTTGTCCAAATGCCCGTCAAGACGGCCCACGTCCTCCGGCAACCACCCGAGCCGGTAGCGAACCGGCTGACAGGTGACGGGCGCATCAAACTCCAAG
>CAMVIC010000100.1 GCA_947167435.1 uncultured Clostridia bacterium
CAGCAGCCCCGTCCCCTGGGGGCCCATAAGCCCCTTGTGCCCCGGCATGGCAGTAAAGTCCGCCTGCCAGAGGGCCGGGCGCACCGGCAGCAGGCCGGCGGATTGGGACGCGTCTACCACAAAGGGGATCTGCCGGGCGGCGCAGAGCGCGCCGATACGATCCACCGGCAGTACCGCGCCGAACACGTTAGACACCTGCAGACACACGCAGGCCGCCGTCCCCGGGGTCAGGGCGTCGGAAAAGGCCTCCAGCCAACGATCCCCGTCGAAGATGGGGGCGCTGACCGGAACGAGCTCCGCCCCCAGCCCCGTCAGCGTTCTGGTGACGGCGTTGTGCTCCAGGCCGGAGAGCACCACCCGGCTGCCTGGCCGCACCAGGGAGCGCAGGGCGATGTTCAAGCCCTCCGTGGCGTTGGCGGTAAAGCAGACCTGCTCCGGCTCCAGGCCGAAGTACGCGGCCGCCGTTTTTCGGGTGCGGTATACGGTTTCCTCCGCCAGCGCCGCGGCCGCGTGGCCGCCCCGGCCGGGATTGGCGCAGCGCCGAAGCGCCTGCACCACCGCCTGGGAGACCTGGGGCGGCTTCCGCATGGTGGTGGCGGCATTGTCCAGATAGATCATGGGTCTGTCCTCACAAAGCTTCCGTCGGCGCGGCGACGGTAACAGCCCACCCAGCGAACCCCGGAACGATCCAGCACCGTCTGGGCCCGGGACCTGTCCTGCTCCCGCAGCGCCAGAGCGTAGGCGCAGCCGCCCGGGGCGATCTCCCGGGGCGCCCGCAGCAGACTGCAGCGGATCCCGGCCTTTTGGAGCGCGTCTCTTCCCTTCTGCCCCGGGGTAACGGAGCGAAGCGTCAAATACAGATCATTCATTTTGATCCCTCCCGGCCATACTATGCGGCGGCGCGAAAAAAAGACCCTTCCCCCGAAGGCTTTCGCAATCGGAAGAAGGGTGTCGAAGCATTGTCAAGGGCCGACCGCTGCAGATCCGACAACCGACCGTTACAAATCCATCATATGGCTGGCCCGCATGGAGAGGTAGTTGCCGTCGCAGAGGATCATATGATCCGTCAGGATCACGTCCACCAGCCGCAGGGCCCGGACGGCGTCCCGGGTGTACTCCAGATCGTCCAGGGAGGGGATCATCGTACCGGTGGTGTGGTTGTGGGCCAGCACCACCGTGGAGGCGTTGGCCATCAGAGCGGCCTCCGCCAGCTTGCGGAAGGGCAGGTTCACCGCATTCACCGCGCCCCGGCAGAGCTCGCGGCATTCGATCACCTTGCACTTCGCGTCCAGGGAGAGCAGCCAGCCCCGTTCCTCCCGCAGACCGGCGGATCTGGAAGCAAGGTACTCTCCCAGCTCCTGGGTGGAACGCAGAAAGACCTTGTTTTCGAAGCGGCTGTTCTCGCTTTTGCGCCAGAGCTCCCCCACCAGACGGATCAGCACGGCGCTGCGCTCCCCTACGCCGTGGACCCGGACAAGCTGGGCAATGGGGGCATCCAGCACCCGGGAAAGGTCGCCGAACTCCTTCAGCAGGGCGTGGGCGATGGGATTGACGTCCCGCCGGGAGATCGCATAGCCGAGGAGCAGCTCCAGGGCTTCCACGTCAGAGAACGCAGTTAGTCCGCCCCGCAGATAGGACGCAAGCAGACGCTGCCGGTGGCCGCTGTGGATATTTTCAGCTTTTTGTTCCGCTCCGTTCACGGCTCCGTCTCTCCTTTCTGCGGCGCAGCAGGAGGAAAAGCCCCACCGCGGCCGCGACGCCCAGAAAATCCAGAAGGATGTCGCCCGCCTCTCCGCTCCTGCCGGGGGTATGACTCTGGATCAGCAGCTCGTCCACGCAGGCCACCCCGGCGGCCAGCGTCAGAGGAAGCAGGACGTTTCCCTTGCCCAGCAGCCGCCATAAGCCGAAAAGCAGGCCGCCCAGGATGAAATACTCGAAAAAATGCGCCAGCTTGCGGACGAAGTGATGGGTTATTCCGGGAAAGAGTCGCCGCAGAAGCTCCAGGATGTACAGGCTCTCCTGGTTGGATTTCGACGCGGGCTTTGCAGATCGGAACATGATAAAGCCGATCCAAAGCAGCGTGACCGTAAAAGCGATCCCGCATTTCCAGCGTAACGACACAGCGGCTTCCTCCTGATGCAGTATAGTTATTTCTCTCTTCTACACCATTCTATCACAAAACTCCGCTTCACGCAAGCTATTTTCAATTTACAAACATATTTCGCTGTGATATGATATAGTCACGGACGCACGAACGGACGGCAGGGCGCCGTCTCTGTGCGTATTGAACTCCGAACCCGATCAGAACAGGAGGTGCTCCCATGGCTATGCCCGGCGGATTCGGCCCCCGCGGCTTTCTCACCGACGAGGAAAAGGAACACAAGCCGAAGCTCAGCAAGGCGCTTCTGGTGCGGATCCTTTCCTATCTGAAGCCCTATTGGCTGCAGTTTGTTCTGGTATTTCTCGCCATCCTGCTCTCCGCCACGGTGGGACTGCTGCCCTCCATCATCACCGGGCGCATCGTGGACGAAGCCCTGGTGGGGAAAAATATGAAGCTGCTGATCCAGCTCCTGCTGGCAGCCTTCGGCACCCTCACAGTCTCCCAGGTCATCGGCGTGCTGGAGAGCTACATCAACGCCTGGATTTCCCAGCGCATTATCTTCGACATGAAGAACCAGATGTACGACCACCTCCAGCATATGCCCCACGCCTTCTTCACCTCGGAGCGGCAGGGCGACATCATTACCCGCATGAATACCGACATCTCCGGGGTCAGCTCCGTGATCTCCGGGACCCTGTCCAGCATTGTCAGCAATGTGGCCACGGTGGTGACCTCCCTGATCGCCCTATTCACCATGAGCTGGCAGCTGGCCCTGGTGGGGATGGTGGTCATTCCGCTTCTGATCCTCCCCACCCGCAGCGTGGGCCATACCCGCTGGAAGCTGCTGAGCCAGAGCCAGGCCAAAAACGACGAGATGAACCAGCTGATCAACGAGACCCTGTCCGTCAGCGGCTCCCTGCTGGTAAAGCTCTTTGCCCGGGAGGAGCTGGAATACGCCCGCTTTGTGGGGGTCAACGAGGAGCTCACCAGGCTGCACCTCAAGGAGCAGCGCTCCGGCAAGTGGTTCGGCGTAGTCATGGGAATGTTTACCCAGCTGGGGCCTCTGCTGATCTACTTCGCGGGGGGCTGGCTGATCATTGCCAAGTCGGACACCAGCCTCACCGTGGGCACCATCACCGCCACGGTAGCTCTGATCAACCGGCTCTACCGTCCGGTGCAGAGCCTGCTGAACATCCAGGTGGATTTCACCCGTTCCCTGGCCCTGTTCACCCGGATCTTCGACTACTTCGACATGGAGAACCCCATCGTCTGCAAGGACAACGGAAAGAAGCCGGACATGAAGCACGCCGATATCCGCTGCGAGCACGTGGCCTTCTCCTACGACCCGGAAAAGCCTCTGTTGACCGACATTGACTTTACCGTTCCCGCCGGGAAGATGTACGCCATCGTGGGGCCCTCCGGCTCCGGCAAGTCCACGGTGGTGAATCTGATCCCGCGGCTCTACGACGTGCAGGGCGGCCGGGTGACGGTATGCGGCGTGGACGTGCGGGATATGGATCTCAAATACCTGCGCTCCAACATCGGCATGGTGACCCAGGAGAGCTATCTCTTCAACGGCACCATCCGGGAGAATCTGCTCTACGCCAAGCCGGAAGCCACGGACGAGGAGCTGGAGAACGTCTGCAAGATCGCCAATATCCACAGCTATATCGCCGCCCAGCCCGAGGGCTATGAGACCCTGGTGGGCAACCGGGGGCTGAAGCTCTCCGGCGGCGAGAAGCAGCGGCTGTCCATCGCTCGGGTGATTTTGAAGGATCCCAGCATACTGATCCTGGACGAGGCCACCTCCGCCCTGGATTCCATCTCGGAGAACGCCATCCAGGAGGCCCTGGAGCATCTGATGCAGGGCCGGACCAGCATCGTCATCGCCCACCGCCTTTCCACCATCCTCAAGGCCGACCGGATCCTGGTGGTGCAAAACGGCAAAATCGCCGAATCCGGCACCCACGAAAGCCTCCTCACCCAAAACGGCGTCTACCGGGAACTGTACGAGACCCAGTTCCGCACCGTCCTGGACATGGAACAAAAAAACTGAGCCACGCATGGAGAAAACATGGAACGATTGAAACATACCAGACACCGCACACTGCTGCTGGCGGTCATGCTGCTGATCGCAGCGTTTCTCACATATCTGAACGACCTGACGCCCCTCTTCGCGGACGACTTTTCCTACAGCATCTCCTTTGTCACAATCAAGCCGATCCACAGTCTCGGTGAGCTGTTCCGCTCCCAATACCGCCACTATTTTGCCCTGAACGGCAGAAGCGTGGTGCATACGCTGGCGCAGGCGCTGCTCTGGCTGGGCAAGCCCGGCTTGAACGTCTGCAACGGGCTCGCCTTTCTCGGTCTCTGCCTGCTGATCTGTCGGCACGGGGCGGGTTCGCTGTCAAAAATCGGGCCTTTGCAGCTTTTGACTGTCTTTGCGGCCCTGTGGTTCCTGACGCCTCATTTCGCCGGAAGCTATCTCTGGGTGATGGGCGCCGCGAACTACCTGTACTCCCCCGCGATCATTTTGCTGTTCCTCCTTCCGTATCGCAACACCCTGGCTTCGGATCACCGGGAGGTGGAAAAGGCGCGGCCGCTGTTCGCCTTTCTGGGCTTGATCGGCGGGGTTTTGGCCGGATGGACCAATGAGAACACCAGTCTGGCGCTGATTGTGTGCGTCGCCGTGATCCTGCTGGTGAAACGGCTCCGCAAGGAACGCATCAGCCCATGGATGTGGACCGGGCTGCTGGGATGCCTGATTGGCAGCGCGATGCTGTTCCTCTCCCCCGGACAGGCAAAGCGTCTGGCCAACGCAGGCGGCTTTGGCGGCCTTTCTGTCTGGGTCGAACGCTTCTTCAGCATCAGCAAGTACGTGATTCGTTACCTCTGGCTCCCGATCCTGCTCTGGGCCGCAGCGGTCATCATCCTTGCGATCCAGTCACGCGGGGAGAAGGAACCGGGCGCTCCTGGGCTGTTTGCCCGCCTGACGCCTTCTTTGGTCTACGTCGTCGGCACCGGCGTCGCGGTGTACTCCATGATGGGCAGCCCGGAGTTTCCCGTCTGGACCTGGAGCAGTATCCTGGCCTTCTGTCTCTGCGCCGTTTTTTCCGCTCTGCGGGAGATCCGCCTCCCGGAGCAAAAAAGCCTGCGTTTCGGATCCGCGCTTTTCGCCTGCGTGCTCCTTGCCGCGATCGGCCTTCGGTTTTGGAAGGTCTCTCCCGAGATCTACAGGGTGCGTTCCGAATTCAAGGCCAGGGAAGCCCTGATCGCCGCCACACCTCCCTGCGCGAGCCTGACCGTCAGCGGAATTTCCACCGACTGCACCTACAGCAGCTACAGCCTCTTCCGGGAGCTTGGGCCGGACGGCTCGCAGTGGCCGAACACCTCGGTGGCGGTCTACTACGGCCTTTCGTCGATCATCGCGGAACCGACAGAGTGACTGTCCCCCTTCTCAAGAGGCGACACAGAAAATTTACAAATCAGTGGTTGACAAACCGAACAAACATGATATAATAGCTTAGCACTCAGAAATGCAGAGTGCTAAGCTATTGCGTTTCCCGGCACTTTTCCGTGGCGCACGCTGTGCGCCGCTACCGGCACTTCCCTGTGGCGCACACTGTGCGCCGCTACTGAAACTCATAAATAATTTTAAGGAGGCATTCCTATGAAGTTAAAGCCCTTGGCTGACCGTGTTCTGCTGAAAGCAACGGAGGCCGAAGAAACCACCAAGTCCGGTATCATCCTCTCCACCGCCAATAAGGAGAAGCCCGTTATCTCCGAAGTGGTCGCTGTCGGCCCCGGCGGGATCGTGGACGGCAAAGAGGTCGCCATGGTCGTCAAGCCCGGCAATAAGGTCGTCGTGGCCAAGTACGCCGGCACCGAGGTCAAGCTGGACGGCGTTGACTATTCCATCGTCCGCCAGAGCGACATTCTGGCTATCGTAGAATAACAGGAGGCTGAACAATTATGGCAAAGCAGATCATTTACGGCGAAGAAGCCAGAAAGAAGATCCAGGCCGGTCTCGACCAGCTTGCAAATACCGTCAAGGTCACCCTGGGCCCCAAGGGCCGCAACGTGGTGCTCGGCAAGAAGTACGGCGCTCCCCTGATCAC
>CAMVIC010000101.1 GCA_947167435.1 uncultured Clostridia bacterium
CGTGGAGGACGCGCTGAACGCCACCCGTGCCGCTGTGGAAGAAGGCATCGTGGCCGGCGGCGGCACTGCCTACGTCAACGCCATTCCCGCTGTGGAGCGCCTTGTGGCCCGTCTGAGCGGCGATGAGAAGACCGGCGCTTCTATTATTGCCCGTGCCCTCCAGGCCCCCATCCGTCAGATCGCCGAGAACGCCGGTGTGGACGGCTCCGTGGTCTTTGAGAAGATCAAGAACAGCCGCAAGCAGGGCTACGGCTACGACGCCGCCAAGGACAACTTCGTGGACATGATCCCCGCCGGTATCGTGGATCCCACCAAGGTCACCCGCAGCGCTCTGGAGAACGCCGCTTCCATCGCAGCCTCCGTGCTCACCACCGAGTCCCTGGTGGTGGATAAGCCCGATCCCCAGGCCGACGCAGCCATGGCAGCCGCAGCAGCTGGCGGCGGCATGGGCGGCGGAATGTACTAATGACAAGTAATAGGTAACAGGTAATAAGTAATAAGTGACCTGAAACTGTAAACTGTCAAAAAAAGCCACACCGTTGATCCGTTCAGCGGTGTGGTTTTCGTTATACGCCCGTAGGGACGGCACTCTGCCGTCCGCGTTCCCAACGCACCCTACTGTAGCGCCGGATGCCCACATCCGTCCTCGGGGCGTTGTACAGACGGATAAAAGGAGCGATGTGGGCATCGCTCCCTACGGGCTCTGATTAAGGTCACCATCGACGGGGAGACCCTGGAGGAGGTATCCTTCGCCACCAAGGGCAACACCAGCCTCTCCTCCGTGGCGGGCGACCAGGACAGCGCCGCCAAAGTGGACGCCTCCGGGCTCCAGCTCAGCACCATGGGCGGCGGGAATGACCGTCGCCGGAGAAACTGACGGAAAACCTTACCGACAGGAGGCTGCGATCACCGCCGGGATCTGCCGCAGGTCGGAGATCGTATGATCCACCCGGTAGCCCGCAGGGAGGGGCTGGTGCTTGGGGTTATACCAGCAGGTCCGGATCCCTGCGTTCATGCCGCCCCGGATGTCGCTGGTGAGGGAGTCTCCTACGATCAGCACCGAGGACAGGGCCTCCGGGCGGATCACTTCAAACACCCGTTCAAAAAAAGCAGGATTGGGCTTTTCCACGCCGACCTGTTCGGACAGAAAGACCCCGTCCATCAGCGCGCCCAGGCCGGAGCGTTCCAGCTTCTTGGTCTGGGCCGCTATGGTTCCGTTGGACACCACGTACTGCCGCAGCTTTCCTTTCAGGGATCGGATCAGCTCCAGGCAGTCGTCCCGAAGGACGATGGTATCCCCCAGGGTCAGCTGATAGCGCTCATTGAAGGCCGGGGCCAGGCTTACGTCGAGGGCGAATTCGCTAAAAAACTGCTGAAACCGGCCCACCAGGATCTGAGGCTTGCTCAGCTCTCCCCGTTCCAGCCGCTGCCAGAAGCCGACGTTGATGACGGAATACCGGGCAAGCATCTGCTCCGTGCATTCTCCCAGGCGGAATTCGGCAAACAGGGTGGTGATCGCAGCCCGTTCCGCGGCGTCAAAATCCAGCAGCGTCCCGTCCACGTCCCAAAGGATCGTATTTATCATGGGATGTATACCTCCAAGCATTTTTCGGATTTATTATATTCTCTTTCACGACGTAATACAAGGGCATTCCGCCGTGATTTTACGTGGATCAGTGTACCATGATTTTACGTGGATCAGTGTACCAACGCTTGCATTGTTGCGGGTTCTGGTGTAGAATGGGAGAAATGCCGCATACCAAATTGTACATACACCGGGAGGAGCTTTGCGATGAACCGTAATCCGGACGACATTGAGATCCTCGGCGCTGCCGAAAACAACCTGAAACACATCAACGTGACCATCCCCAAGGGGAAGCTGGTGGTCTTTGCCGGGGTCTCCGGCTCCGGCAAGAGCTCCCTGGCCTTTGACACGGTGGCGGTGGAATCGGAACGGGAATGGCAGCAGAGCTATCCCCTGTTCCTGCGGAACAAAATGCCCCACTACGACCGGCCTAAGGTGGACGAGATCCGCAATCTGACCCCCGCCATCGTGGTGGATCAGCACCCCATCGGCTCCAGCTCCCGCTCCACCGTGGGCACTGCCGTGGACGTGGCTCCCCTGCTGCGTCTGCTCTTCTCCCGGGTGGGCCAGCCCAGCGCAGGAGGCTCCATGGCCTACTCCTTCAACCACCCCGCCGGGATGTGCCCGGACTGCACCGGCCTGGGCGAACAGACGGAGCTGATCAAGGAGAGTATGTTCGACCCGGACAAGACCCTTGCGGAAGGGGCCATCCGATTCAGCCAGTTTTCCTCCGGCTGGCAGACGGTCTACTATCAGAACAACCCCCGGCTGGATCCCTACAAAAAGCTCCGGGACTTCAGCCCGGAGGAATGGAAGCTGCTGGCCTACGGCAGCGACGAGCCGCTGACGGTGGAGTTCAAATGCAACAACATCGGGCGCATGGACTACCTGCCCTACGAGGGCGTGTACCCCCGCTTTGAGCGCCTGTATATGAAAAAAGACATCACAAAGCTGAAAAAGAGCCTGCAGGAGGAGATCCTGACCCACGTACGCCGGGGCTTCTGCAAAGCTTGCGGCGGCTCCGGGCTGAACCCCAAGGCCCTGGCCTCCCGGATCAACGGCAAAAACATCGTGGAATGCATGGATATGACCGCAGCCGAACTGCTGGCCTTTCTGCGTACCATTGACGATCCCAGAGGGAGCGCGCTGGCCCGGCAGATCGCCGCCTATCTCCAGCGCATGACGGACGTGGGCATCGGCTATCTCTCCCTCTCCCGCAAGACGGAGACCCTCTCCGGCGGCGAGGCCCAGCGCATCAAGATCGTGCGGAATCTGGGCGCTTACCTCAACAACATCACCTACATCTTCGACGAGCCCACCGCCGGACTGCACCCTGCGGACGCGGAGCGCATCGGCAGAATGCTCTGCGAGCTCCGGGAAAAGCACAACAATGTGCTGGTGGTGGAGCACTCCCGCCAGATGATCGCCCTGGCGGATCACATCCTGGAGCTGGGCCCCGGCGCAGGAAGCAAGGGCGGCCAGCTGATCTTTTCCGGCAACCTCGGGGAACTGAAAGCAGCCGATACCCCCACCGCCAAGGCCATGCGCCAGTCCATCACCCTGAACCGGGATCCCCTGCCCTGGACGGAGGGCTACCCCATCCGGGACGCCTGCTTCCACAACCTCAAGCACGTCAACGTGACCGTTCCCAAGGGGATCCTCACCGCTGTGACCGGCGTGGCAGGCAGCGGAAAAAGCTCTCTCATGCGCTACGCCTTCCCGGACGCCTACCCCGAGGCCATTGTGATAGACCAGAAGCCCATCGGCACCTCCATCCGCTCCACCCCCGCCACCTACACCGGCGTTATGGACGAGATCCGCAAGGTCTTCGCCAAGGAAAACGGCGTGGGGGCCAGCTGGTTCTCCTTCAACTCCGACGGCGGCTGCCCCATTTGCCGGGGCACCGGGCAAATCAGCTATGAGATGGCCTTTGCCGAGCCCGTGACGGTGACCTGCGAGGAATGCGGCGGCCACCGCTACAACCCCACAGCCCTTTCCTACCGCTACCGGGGGCTGAATATCGAGCAGGTGATGGATCTGACCATCGCGGAGGCCTGCGCCTTCTTCGAAAATGAGAAGATCCGCGCCAGACTCCAGGCCATGATGGACGTGGGCCTGGACTATCTGACCCTGGGCCAGCCCACCAGCACCCTTTCCGGCGGCGAGATCCAGCGGGTCAAGCTGGCCAGCGAGCTGCACCGCCAGGGGCAGATCTACGTGCTGGACGAGCCCAGCACCGGCCTCCACGTCAGCGATATCGCCATGCTGCTGGCCCTGCTGCGGGGTCTGGTGGACAGGGGGAACACCGTGGTCATGGTGGAGCAGAGCATGGAGCTGATCGCCAAGGCGGACTGGGTCATCGACCTGGGCCCGGGAGGCGGCACCGACGGCGGCAGCGTGATCTTTGAAGGCACCCCGGCGGCCCTTCTGGACTGCGAGGCGTCGAAAACAGGACGCTTCCTGCGGGGAATGACGGAATAGGCATCAGAAATTTGCAGGGGCGCACAGTGTGCGCCCCTGCTTTACATTTATCGGTCTACGATCACGCTGCCCCGGTTCTTCCAGCCGCCCTTGCGGTAGTAGACGTACATGGCTCCGCTGGTGAGCGTCCAGGAGACGGGATAGCAGAGACAGAGGACGAACAGCGTGTGGATCTCGGCAAAGAGGGTCACGATCCAGATGATCCGCAGCAGGCAGATCCCGATGCCGATGATCACCACGGGACGCACCGCGTCGCCGTAGCCACGCAGCACGCCGGAGAGGACTTCGATCACCACCCAGGTGAAGTAATAGGGAACGAAATAGACCATCATGAGCCAGGTGGTGTCCCGCACCGCCTGATCCTTGGTGAGGATAAACAGCAGCGGACGGCCGGTGAGCATGATCAGCCCGGACAGGCCCACGGTGATGATGGACGAGAGGATCATGCCCTGCTTCACGCAGAGCTTCACCCGGTCGTCCCGGCCCGCGCCCCGGTTCTGCCCCACAAAGCTGGTGATGGCCGCGCCCAGGGCGTTGCTGACGGCCCAAAAGATGCCGTCGGTCTTGCCGGTCATGACCCAGGAGGCCACCACCACAGTGCCCAGGGAGTTCACGCCCACCTGGATGATCATATTCGACACGGCGTACATGGAGGACTGCAGCCCCGCCGGGATCCCCAGCCGGAGCATATTTTTCAGATAGACGCCCTTCAGCCGCAGCTCCCCCAGGCTCAGCCGGTAGGATTCCTTGGTGGTCATCAGCCTTCTGGTGAGCAGGGCCATATTCACCATCTGGGCCGCCACAGTGGCTACGGCCACACCGGTGACGCCCCACTCAAACACCAGCACGAACAGGCAGTCCAGCAGGATATTGGTGACACAGCCCACCACCATGAATAAAAACGGACTCACGGAATCCCCCACGGAGCGAAGCATATTGGACTCCATGTTCAGGATCAGAATAAAGGGGACGCCGATGAAGTAGATCCGCAGATAGAGGATCGCGTCCTCCAGGGTGTCCGCCGGGGTTTTCAGCAGCCGGAGCATGGCAGGGGAAAAGATCAGCCCGAAGAGCATCAGCAGCACGCCCAACAGAGAAAACACGGCGATGGCGTTTCCCGCAGCCAGCTGGACGTCCCGCTGGCGGTTGGCGCCGTAGACCTGGGCGATGACCACCGAGGCCCCGGAGGTGATGGCCACAAAGAAGCCGATGAGCAGATTAATGATCTGGGCCGAGCTGCCGCCCACGGCGGCCAGGGCCTCGGTGCCTACAAAGCGGCCCACGATCAGGCCGTCCACCGCGTTATAGAGCTGCTGGATGCAGGTACCGGCAGCAATAGGCAGAAAGAACACCAGCAGCTTCTTCCACACCACGCCCTGGGTCAGATCCTTTTTGGCTAAGCTTGTTTCCATCTCTCTATCCCTCAAACCACTGCATCG
Source organism: uncultured Clostridia bacterium (assembly GCA_947167435.1). The sequence continues at coordinate 5,506 of CAMVIC010000101.1, forward strand.
CGAAGTCTCCCACCGCGGCAGTCAGCTTTTTGATCTCCCAGCCTGTGGTGTTGACGATCAGCTCAAAGGCGCTGCAATCGTCGCAGGGCCTGCCGCTGATGATCTCCCGGGTGCTGGAACGGTTCTTGTCGATTTTACGGATATTACGCAGGATCTGCTTTTCGGTCAGCCGCTCCTCCTGGGGGCGGCTGGCTTCGTGCTTCATGCAGCGGGCAAGCCGGGCCTGGATCTCGGCGCACACATAGATCCGGAAGGGGTGATAGTCCTCCAGGATCACGTCCGCGTCCCGGCCGATGATGATGCAGTCATTCCCCAGCGCGGCGATGCTCTTCAAAACCTCCCGCTCCCGGCAGAGCAGCTGGGTGCCGGCGCCCGGGTGGTACAGCAGATTGGAGAAGCTGTTCCGGTAGCTGAGCTGGACGTTGTGCCAGCCGTGGTTGGACAGGGCCCTCCGCGGCCAGGGTGTCGATGATCTCCTTGTCGTAGTAGTCCCAGCCCAGGCGGTCGGCCAGTCGCTTGCCCAGCTCCCGTCCCCCGCTGCCGAACTGCCTGCTGATGGTGATGATCCGCATTCTGTGTTCCTCCTGTTTGTGTTCTGTGCAAATTGAAAACCCGTGGGGGGTAAGGCCGGCAAATTGCCGGCGCTACCGTAGGGTACGTT
>CAMVIC010000102.1 GCA_947167435.1 uncultured Clostridia bacterium
CAGCAGCAGCACGTCCGGATGTCCGAACAGCGCCTGGGCCAGCAGCACCTTCACCTTGAGCCGGGGGTCGATGTCCCGCATCAGACTCTGGTGCAGACTCACGTCCACCCCCAGGCCCTGAAGGATTTTTCCCGCATCGCTCTCGGCCTCGTAACCGCCCATCTCCGCGAATTCCTCCTCCAGCTCGGCGGCACGCAGACCGTCCTCGTCGGAGAAGTCCTCCTTCTCATAGATGGCGTCCTTTTCCTTGCCGCAGTCATACAGGCGCTGGTGGCCCATAATCACCGTGTCCAGCACCAGGCAATCGTCATACAGGCTCTGGTTCTGCTTCAGCACCGACATGCGGCGCTTGGGGTCCAGCACCACGGAGCCGGACGTGGGCTCCAGCTCACCGGAGAGGATTTTGATAAAGGTGGATTTCCCGGCGCCGTTTGCGCCGATGATGCCGTAGCAGTTGCCGGCGGTAAATTGCAGGTCCACCTTGGAAAACAGCACGGACGGGCCGAACTGCATGGACAGATCGTTGACAGTGAGCATGGGGAAACCTCCTGATTCGGGAATTAATACTTATAATTAATGATTATACCAGAGGACTACCGGCAGAACAATGCCCTGCCATCGCATATTCTTCAAATGCAGCCCGGGTGAGCGCCATCCGCAGCACCGTGACCGGTGTGCCCAATACCAGCTCTTTCTCCGCGCCGTCCGCCCGGAAGCCGATTTTTTCGTAAAAGGCGATGGCCTTCCAGTTGTCGCGCAGCACCCAGACATACACCGTCCGGCAGGCGCGCAGCTTCTCGAGGCAGCGGTTCATCAGGGCGTAACCGATTTTCCGCTTCTGGTACTCCTGCAGCACATAGAGGGCATACACCTCCCCCTCGTCCGTCTCCGTTTCCGCCCGGCGGTATCTGCCCGCCGCCGCGAAGCCGACGACGCGCTCTCCTTCCTTGGCGACGAAAATCCCCTCGGGATACTGAAACGAAATCTTTTCGCATTTTTCCAGACTCATCCGTTCCAGATATCCCGCGTCCACAATCCCGGCATAGGCCTCCTGCCAGGACTTCCAATGGACGTAGGCCTTCCCTCGCTTTTCCGCGTCCGTCTCCATGGGCTTGATCAGATACGGCATTTTTCCGTGCTCCTATCCGAAATACTTCTCCGCAAAGTCCACCTTTTCCACCGCAAACTCCCGGCCGCGGAGATAGTTCAGGATTCCCGCGTCGGTGGGGAAGGCGAAGACCAGCTTGTAGGAATACAGGGCCTGGCCCCTCTCCTCAAAATCCCTGTTGAAGCGCTCGCTGCCGTACTTCCCGTCTCCCAGCAGCGGCCAGCCCGCATGGGCCATCTGGGCGCGGATCTGGTGGGTGCGGCCGGTAAGCAGATGGCACTCCACCAGGCTGAGCTTCCCCTTGCTTTTCAGCAGCCGGTACTCGGTGACGGCGGTTTTGGCCCCCGGCTCCGGCCGGTCCTTTACGAACACCTGGTTCTTCTTCGCGTCCTTGAAGTGATAATTCTCCAGCCGGCCCTCCGGCGGTTTGGGCCTGCCCTGGACGGCACAGAGGTAATATTTCTCAATCTCCCGGTCCCGGATTTTGTCGTTGAGGATGCGCAGAGCCTCCGCGTTTTTGGCGGCGATGACAATGCCGCCGGTGTTCCGGTCGATCCGGTTGCAGAGGGCGGGCGCAAAGGAATTCTCCTCCCGGGGCTTCCACTCCCCCTTCTGGGCCAGATAGGCCTGGATGTTGGCGATGAGAGTGTTATAGTCCCAGACCCCGGCGCTGTGACAGAGGACGCCGGGTTTTTTGTCCGCAAGCAGAATATTTTCGTCCTCATAGACGATGGTCAGCCGGGGCGTGCCCACCTTCAGATAGGAATTTTCCTCCCGGGGCTTTTCAAAGAACTCGTCGTTGATGTATAATTGCAGGGCGTCTCCCTCGCTGAGCCGGGTATCCCGCCTGGCGCCCTTGCCGTTGAGCTTGATGCGCTTGAGGCGGATGTATTTCTGCAGCAGGCTCTCCGGCAGCAGCGGCACCGCCTTGCCCACAAAGCGGTCCAGCCGCTGTCCCGCGTCATTGGATTTCACAATCAGCTCTTTCATCGCCCATGCACCTTTCCTGCACAAAAAAGTTCGGGTAAAACTTCGTTTTTTCGTATTATATATCGGAAAATTTCTGTTGACAAGTGGTAACAGTTCAACTATAATACTTAGGCGACTGTAATGAGGTATTGCTATGCGGCTTGATCTGAAAGACATCATAGAGGTTCCCGGCGGCTCGGTAGATTTCGCCTGCGAGCTGGAGACGGACCGGCTGGATTTTCCTTCGGTGAAGGCCTACAGGGCGAAGCCTCACGCGGAAGGCCGGGTCTATAACGAGGCGGGCGTTCTTCATCTCACGGGGACGCTGACCGCGGAAATGACCTGCATCTGCGACCGCTGCGGCGACGTTTTTGACAGCGTGAAAAAGACGGAACTGGCGGCCACAATCGTAGAGGAGGAGAGCGAGGAATACCCGGAGCTCTTTGTCCTTGACGGCAACGAGATCGATCTGGACGAGATCTTGTCCACCTGCTTCATCCTGGATATGGAGTCCAAGTTCCTCTGTCGGGAGGACTGCAAGGGACTCTGTGCCCGGTGCGGCAAAAACCTAAACCTCGGCCCCTGCGGATGCGGGAAACAATTGGATCCAAGATTTGCTGTGCTTGAGCAGCTTTTGGATAAAGATTAACTTCATTATTTTACAGCTGCTCAGAACAGCCGTACTCAGGAGGTGTCAACATGGCAGTCCCAAAAGGAAAGGTTTCTCGACAGAGACGCGATAAGAGACGTTCTTCCACCTGGAAGCTCACCGCACCCGGCATTATTGCATGCCCCAACTGCGGCGCGTTTTGCATGCCTCACCGCGCTTGCCCCGCTTGCGGACAGTACAAGGGCCGCGTGGTCATCAACGTTGAGGAGAGCAAGTAAAACTTAGGGAGGAGAGGCTGAGCCCCTCCTCCTTTTTTACTTAAGTCAATTGCGAAACAGGTTTCGCAATTGAGAACTCCGTTTACTCAGGGGGCGTTTATGGAAAACATCATCAAATCCATCGATCCGGACAGTCCCCTGCGGCACAGGGCCCATGTGGGCGACCGGCTCCTTTCCATCAACGGCAAGCGGGTGGTGGACGTGCTGGATTACAAGTTTTACGCCTACGACCGGAAGCTGCACGTGGTGCTGGCCCATCCCGACGGGGAGGAGTACAGCCTGGAGGTGCACAAGCAGGAGGGCGGCGACCTGGGGCTGGATTTCGAGAGCTATCTGATGGACTCTCCCCGCTCCTGTGCCAACAACTGCGTTTTCTGCTTTATCGACCAGCTGCCCCAGGGCATGCGCCCCACCATGTATTTCAAGGACGACGACGCCCGGCTCAGCTTCCTGCTGGGCAACTATATCACCCTCACGAACCTGTCCCGGCGGGAGGTGCAGCGGATCATTGACCTGCACGTGAGTCCGGTGAACGTGTCCGTCCATACCACAAACCCGGAGCTGCGCTGCAAAATGCTGCGCAATCCCCGGGCGGGCGAGACCATCGAGACCATGCGGCGCTTTGCCGAGGCCGGCATCGTGATGAACTGCCAGATTGTCTGCTGCCCCGGCTGGAACGACGGGGCGGAGCTGCAGCGCAGCATGGAGGACCTGGCGGAGATGTACCCGGCGGTGCACAGCGTGTCCATCGTGCCGGTGGGGCTGACCCGGTATCGGGAGGGTCTGGCCAGGCTCACCCCCTTCACGCCGGAGCACGCGGCGGAGACCATCGACCAGATCACCGCCTTCGGGGACGAATGCATCCGAAAGCTGGGCAGCCGCATCTTCTGGTGCGGGGACGAGCTGTACCTCAAGGCCGGGCGGGAGCTGCCGCCGGATGAATTCTATGAGGAATACACCCAGCTGGAAAACGGCGTGGGCATGCTGCGGCTGCTGGAAACGGAGTTTCGCTCCGCCCTGCGCCTGTCAGAGGAGCCGGACGGCGTTCCCTTCTCCATTGCGGCCGGGACCTCCGCCGCCCCCTTCCTGCAAAAGCTGCTGGACTTGGCGGCGGAACAGTATCCGAATCTCAGGGGCAGGGTCTATCCCATTGTCAACGACTTCTTCGGTCACAGCATCAACGTGTCCGGCCTCATCGTGGGCCGGGACCTGATCGCCCAGCTCAAGGGCAGGGACCTGGGGCAGCGGCTGCTGATCAGCCAGAACATGCTGCGCCGGCAGGAGATGGACTTTCTGGATGACGTGACGCTGGAGCAGGCCTGCGCCGCCCTGGGCGTCCCCATCTACCCCATTGAAAGCGACGGCTTTGTCCTGTGGGACGCCATGAGCGGCATCCTGCCGGAGGTCCGGCTGCCCCAGCGGGGCGAAGAGACCGAATATTACCAATACAACTAAGCACTTTGCGCTTTGGTGCTTCGCGCCCTTTGCGGGCGCGCGACGCGAAAGGAAGTGATCCTATGTCCAGACCTCTGGTCGCCATTGTGGGCCGCCCCAACGTGGGCAAGTCCATGCTCTTTAACCGCCTGGTGGGCCAGCGGCTCTCCATTGTGGAGGATACCCCCGGCGTCACCCGGGACCGGCTCTATGCCGAGTGCGAGTGGTGCGGGCGAAAATTTGATATGGTGGACACCGGCGGCATCGAGCCCAGCACCGACAGTGAGATTCTGCTCTTCATGCGGGAGCAGGCCCAGATTGCCATCGACGCGGCCACGGTCATCGTGCTGGTGACCGACATCCGCACCGGCGTCACCGCTGCGGACAAGGACGTGGCCAATATGCTGCTGCGCTCCAGGAAGCCCGTGGTCCTGGCCGTCAACAAGGCGGACTCCACCGGCGCCACCGACCCTGCGGTCTATGAATTCTACTCCCTTGGTCTGGGAGATCCCATCCCCGTGTCCGCCATTCACGGGCACGGCACCGGCGATCTGCTGGACGAGTGCCTGAGATTCTTCCCCGACCCGGAGGAGGACGAGGAGGAAGAGGACCTCATCAAGGTCGCCATCATCGGCAAGCCCAACGTGGGCAAATCCTCCCTCATCAACCACATTCTGGGCGAGAAGCGGGTCATCGTCAGCGACGTGGCCGGCACCACCCGGGACGCGGTGGACGCGGTGTTTGAAAACGACAAGGGCCGTTTTCTCTTCATCGACACCGCCGGTATCCGACGCAAGTCCAAGGTGGACGAGCGGGTGGAGAAATTCTCCGTCATGCGGGCACAGCTGGCCATCGAGCGGGCGGACGTGTGCCTCATCATGATCGACGCCCGGGACGGCGTCACCGATCAGGACACCAAGATCGCGGGGCTTGCCCACGAGGCGGGCAAGGCCAGCATTATCGTGGTCAACAAGTGGGACTTGGTGGAGAAAGAGACCGGTACCATGGAGAAAATGCGCAAGGACGTGATGCGGGACCTGGCTTTCATGAGCTATGCCCCGGTGCTCTTCATCTCCGCCCTCACCGGGCAGCGCACCGACCGGCTTTTTGAGCTCATCACCTTCGTCAACGACCAGAGCAGCATGCGCATTACCACCGGCATGCTCAACAACGTCCTGGCAGACGCCCAGGCCCGGGTGCAGCCGCCCACGGACAAGGGCCGCCGGCTGAAGATCTACTACATGACCCAGACCGGCATCAAGCCGCCCAACTTCGTCATCTTCTGCAATTCCCGGGAGCTGTTCCACTTCTCCTATCAGCGCTATATCGAAAATCAGATCCGCGCGGTGTTCGGCCTGGAGGGCACGCCCATCCGTCTGTCGATCCGGCAGAAAGGAGACAAGGAATGATTGTCTATATCATTCTGCTCGGGATTACCGCCTTTTTCGCCTATACCACCGGCAGCATCAGCACCCAGCGTCTGGCCTCCCGCTACATCTTCAAGCGGAACCTGCTGCGGCTGGGCAGCGGGGACGTCTGGGTCTCCAATTTTCGCAGGCTCTTCGGAGTCCCCGGTTTTCTGAAACTGCTGGGCATGGAGATCGTCAAGGCCCTGATCCCCATTCTGCTGGGCGGTCTGCTGCTGCAGATCAAGGGCCACGCCGACGTAGGCTTTGTCTTTGCGGGCTTCTGCCTGCTGATGGGCAGGCTCTATCCGGTCTTCAACCGCTTCCGGGGCTGTTACGGCATCGTGGCGCTCTG
>CAMVIC010000103.1 GCA_947167435.1 uncultured Clostridia bacterium
GTTTTTGTCTTCCGAAATGCCTATACTCTCTCCGCGACGCGCAGCTTGGCGCTGCGGGCGCGGGGATTTTGTTCTATTTCCTCTTCACTGGGCAAAATGGGCTTGCGGCTGACGCTGCGCAGCGTCTTCACAAAGCCGCAGGTGCAGATGGGTGCCTCCCGCGGGCAGGTGCAGCCGTTCTCCCTGGCGGCGATGCCGCTTTTCACGATTCGGTCCTCCAGGGAGTGAAAGCTGATGACGCACAGGCGTCCGCCTGTCCTGAGCTTGTCCGGCGCCGTCTCCATCATGGCGGCGATGGCGCCCAGCTCGTCGTTGACGGCGATCCGGATGGCCTGGAAGCTTCTTTTGGCCGGGTGCTGCTTCTCCCGCAGCGCGGCGGCAGGCATGGCGCTTTTCACGATCTCGGAAAGCTCCAGCGTGGTCTCAATGGGTTTCCGCTCCCGGGCGGCCAGAATGGCCGCGGTGATGCGTCGGGCATAGCGCTCCTCCCCGTAATCCCAGAGGATGCGGTTGAGGCGCTCTTCACTCCATGTGTTCACCACTTCCGCCGCACTCAGCGTTTCAGAGGCGTCCATCCTCATGTCCAGCGGTGCGTCGTGCATATAGGAAAAGCCCCGCTCCGCCTCGTCCAGCTGGGGCGAGGACACCCCCAGATCGAAAAGCATGCCGTCCACATACTCGATCCCCAGGGAATCCAGAATCGCGGCCGCATCGCTGAAGTTGCCGTGGACCAGCGTCACCCGATCGGCAAAGGGCGCCAGCCGCTCCCCCGCGCGCTCAAGGGCGGTCTCATCCCGGTCAATACAGACAAGACGGCCCGTGGTCAGGCGTCGTGCGATCTCGAAGGAGTGCCCGCCCATGCCCAGCGTGCCGTCCAGGTAGCTGCCATCCGGATGGATATTCAGATTTTCAATGCATTCGTTCAACAGGACCGAGACATGCTTTGCTTCCATCAGAACTCCAGTTCCTCCATCACCGCAGCAATATTCTCAGGCGTGGTTTCTTCCGCAAAGACGGCGCTCCATGCCTCACTGTCCCAGAGCTCCGCATGGTTGTTGCAGCCGATCACCGTCACGTTTTTGGTAAAGCCGGCATAGTCCCGCAGGTTCTGCGGAATCAGGGCGCGGCCCTGGGCATCCAGCTCGCAGCGGGCTGCATGGGCAAAAAGCGGGCGCATTTTCCGCTGCTTCACATAGGGCATGGCGCTGACCTTGTCGGAGAAGGCCTGCCAGTTTTCGCTGCTGTATGCGCAGAGGCAGCGATCCATGGACAGAGTGATGAAAAAAACCTCGCCCAACTCATCTCTGAGCTTGGCAGGTATGAAAAGACGTCCCTTATTATCAAGAGAGTGCTGATATTCACCTGTCACCAACCGTCGCCCCCTTTGTGGAAAATCGCTCCATTTTCCACCACTTTTAACCACTTCGCATTTTCATTATAGGGGCTGATATTTGAAAAATCAAGAGATTTTTTTTGTAATTTCTTGTCGTTTTTTCTTTCCGTCCCCGGGAGCGGAAACTGGCCGAAAATGCAAAAAACAGCCGCAGGAAAAACCTGCGGCTGCGGCATTTTCTGTTCGGTTTTCGGGGGGCCTCAGTCGTCCTCCTCGCCCAGTTCCGGGACGGCGGGCGAGCTCATCTTCGGCGGGGCGGGCGTGTTCGCGGCTTTGAAGGCATTCTGGGCGCTGCGGATGGTGTTCAGGGCTTCGCTCATGCTCTGCTCACTCTGACGCATAATGTCATCGATGTAATCGTTGACCACTCTGCGCAGTTCCCGGGATCGGGCCTCGGCATTGGCGATCATCTCCGCGCTGCGGGCCTTGGCCACGCGCACGACCTCCTGCTCCTCAACCATGACGCGGGCCTTCTCCTCGGCGCTTTTGCGCAGCGCCTCGGCCTCCCGCTTTGCGTTGCCGATAAACTCGTCTCTGGCGGCTACCAGGCGTTTCGCCTCGGCGATGGAAGAGGGCATGTTGTTTTTCACGGCGTTAATGATCTCCAGGGCTTTTTCCCGTTCAATGATGCATTTGTCATTGCCGAGAGGGACGCCCCAGGCCTCACTCACCATGTTGTAAAGCTCGTCCAGAAGTTCGATCACGTCACGATTATCCATCACTTCGCCCTCCAAAGCTTCGCTTTCCTTTGAATGTCCTCTATGATCTCGCACGGCACCAGGCCGGTCAGATCCGCCCCATACAGTGCCATCTCCCGCACAACGGAGGAGCTGAGAAAGGTATATTTCTCACTGGCTGTCAGAAACATGGTTTCCAGTTCCGGATTAATCCGTTTGTTGATCAGATTCATCTGAAACTCATATTCAAAATCAGACGCTGCCCGCAGCCCTTTCACGATTACCGGCTTTTCATACTTTCGCACATACTCGGCCAGCAGCCCGTCGGACCAGTCCACCGTCACGTTCGGGTAACGGGAAACCGCCCGCTGAACCATGTCCAGCTTCTCCTCCACGGTGAACATGGGGTTGGGCTTCATGACGTTGTGCATGATGCAGACAACCACATTGTCAAAAATCTGCGAGCTGCGACGGATGATATTCAGATGGCCCAGGGTGATGGGGTCAAAGCTGCCGGGGCAGATGGCGGTGCTCATACGGTACTATCCCTCGTGTACAGACTGATTTTGACTTTCCCGTAGCGGTACTCCCGCCCGCGCCGATAGGGGGCCTCCGGTTCCGGAAGTTGGGTTTCCCGCCTGGATTCACAAACTATTATACCACCTTCCGACAATATGTCAACCGAATTGATGGTTTTCAGTACCGGTTCGTACAGGAGCGCGTCATAGGGCGGATCTACAAAAATCAGGTCGAATTTTCCGCAGTGCTGCAGAAAACTCAGGGCATTTTCCTGAAAGACGGGGGCGCTCATGCCGCAGGTCTTCAGGTTCTCCCTAACGATCTTTACCGCGCCGCGGTCCTCGTCCACGAAGGTCACGCTCTCCGCTCCCCGGCTCAGGCATTCGATCCCCAGCTGGCCGGTGCCGGCGAACAGGTCCAGCACCCGCCGCCCCTCAATGTCGAACTGGATGATGTTGAAAACCGACTCCTTCACATTGTCCGTGGTGGGGCGGATATCGTAGGTATCCGGCGTTTTCAGTCGTTTTCCTCTGGCGCTTCCTGTGATAACTCGCATGTCTCTTCCCCCTCTCCGTGAAAGTAAAGATAAACCGCCCGGGCTGTGTTCCGGGGTACCACCAGGCGCAGCTGCTCCTCGCCGGCAGCCCGGATGGCCTTGACGGATTTAAACGCCTTAAGCAGATCGGTCCGGCGTCTTGGGCCTACGCCGGGGATTTTGTCCAGGGCGGAAGCATAGCCCTCGCTTCTCAGCTGGCGCTGATAGCCGATTGCCGTCCGGTGGGTCTCCTCCTGGATGTTTCCCACCAGCGAGAACACCGCCTGATTGCCGCTGATGCCGATCTCCCGCCCGTCGGGGGTGATCAGCGCCCTGGTGCGGTGCCGGTCATCCTTCACCATGCCGAAGGTGGGCAGGTCCAGGCCCAGATCGTGCAGGGCGCGGACCGCCGTGGCCGCGTGGGTCTCGCCGCCATCGATCAGCAGCAGGTCCGGCAGGGGCAGGAACTTCTCGTCCCCCTCCACCGCGTGCCGGAAGCGGCGGTAAATGGTCTGATACATGCTGGCATAGTCGTCCTGCCCGTCCATGTCCTTCATGCGGAATTTCCGGTAGTCCCGTCTGAGGGGCTTGCCGTCCACATGGACGGTCATGGCCGAAACGATACCGGTATCCCCCAGGTTTGAAATGTCATAGGCCTCGATTCGCATGGGGAAGTTTTCCAGCTCCAGTGCTTTCTGCAGCCACTCCAGCGTCTTGGAGCGGCGCTGGGCGGCGGTGGTTCTGCGCTGAATCTCCTCCCGGGCGTTCACGGCCGCGCTCTCGATGAGGCGCAGCCGGTCGCCCCGTTTCGGCGTTTCGATATAGATGCGCCGGCCGGAGGTCTCGCTGAGCAGGGTCTCCAGCTCCTGCCGGTCCTCCACCTCGCAGGGCAGCAGAATGGACTTGGGCCAGCCGCCCCGATGGGCGGTATAGAACTGCCGCACCAGGCCGGAAATCGCTTCCGCGTCCTCCTCCAGCGGCTCCTCCATCATCTCCACGTCCTTGCCCACCAGGTTTCCGTCCACAAAGTGCAGGATCGTAAAGCAGCTTTTCGCGCCGCGGCAGAAGCCCACCGCGTCCGTGTCGGCAAAGGCGGTAGCGATCACTCTCTGCTTGTTGGCCAGGCCCTCGATGGCCCGCATCCGGTCCCGCAGCTCTGCGGCCCGCTCAAAGCGCAGCTCTTCCGCCGCCTGCTCCATCTGGCCGCGGATGCTCTCAATCAGCTCTCCGCTCTTCCCGTCCAGAATCAGCATGGCCTGCTGCATGCGGGCCCGGTAATCCTCCGCGCTGCTGTCGGCCAGGCACCAGCCGGCGCAGGTCCCCATGTGGTAGTTGAGGCAGGGCCGTTCCTTGCCGATATCCCGGGGAAACTTCCGGGAGCAGTCGGGCAGCAGCAGCGCCTTGGAGATGGTGCTGATGATGTCCCGGGTCTGGCTTCTTCCGCCGTATGGGCCGAAGTAGCGGGCCCCGTCCTTTCCCGCCCGGCTCACCAGCGTCATGGCCGGGTATTCGCTGCGCATGTCCAGGCGGATAAAGGGATAGCCCTTGTCGTCCTTCAGCAGGATGTTGTAGTGGGGCTTGTGCTGCTTGATGAGCGAGTTTTCCAGCACCAGCGCCTCAAACTCGCTGCCGGCGACGATCACGTTGAAGTCCGCCACCTTTTCCACCATGGCGGCCACCTTGGGCAGATGCTCGCCATGGAAATAGCTGCTCACCCGGTTTTTGAGCTTTTTGGCCTTGCCCACATAGATGACCTCGTTATGCTCATCCAGCATGATGTACACGCCGGGCAGCAGCGGCAGATTATTGGCTTTTTCCCGCAGGGTGTCAAGCATTTGCGCTTTCCTTGTCCTTTCCGAACATACCCCACACCGTAATGGCGACCACAACGATCACGCCGCCGATCAGGGCAAAAACGCCCGGCCGCTCCCCGTCAAAAATCAGCACCCACACCGGGTTCAGAAGCGGTTCCACCGCACCAAGCAGGCAGCAGGCCAGCGGCGGGCAATAACGGGAGGCCTTCACATACAGGATATAGGAAATCCCCAGCTGCAATACGCCCAGAATCAGAATATAGCTGATGGTGTGCGCATTCAGCAGCGGCTGGGTGACAATCACCGCGGGCAGCCCCGCCAGGAAGGTAAAGCTCTGGCCGATCACGATGGCGCTGAAGCGCGCCTCCCCCTCCAGCTTGCCGATGGCCATGTACATGCCCGCCATGAACATGCCGGCGGCGATGGCCACGAAATTGCCGAGCACGTAGCCCGGGGCCAGCTGATCGAAGAAAAACAGGGCGATACCGCCCAGGGTCACAAGCACCACCGCCAGGTCAGCCCTGCGCACCGGCTCGTGAAACAGCAGCGCGGAAAAGAGCACGATGAACACTGGAGAGGTAAACTGAAGCACAATGGAGTTTGCCGCCGTGGTCAGCTTGTTGGCGCAGGCAAAGCACAGATACACGCAGCCCGCCAGCACCCCGGCGATCACCGTCTCCCGGTTCCACACAAAGCGGTAGCCTTTGACGGCCATATAGACCAGGATGGTAAGCCCGGCAATCAGGCTGCGCAGGCTGGCGACGGCAAAGCCGTTCCAGGGCAGGAGCTTGATAAAAATGCCGGCAATGCTCCAAAGGGCAGCGCAGAGCAGCATTTCCAGAATCGCAAGGTTTTCTTTTTTCATGGACAAAACGCCTCGAATTCAAAAACAGGCCTGTGCGAAAAACGCACAGGCCTTAAAGGTTTCTAAAGACAAATTACTCGGAGAAATCGGAATCAATGAGCTCGGAAAGCGTCTCGATGGCGGCCTCTTCATCGGCGCCGTCGGCGATGAGGGTGATTGCGGTGCCCTTTACGATTCCCAAGGACAGAACGCCCAGAAGACTCTTGGCATTGACACGGCGCTCTTCTTTCTCAACCCAGATGCTGCTCTTGAACTCATTGGCTTTCTGAATGAAGAAAGTCG
>CAMVIC010000104.1 GCA_947167435.1 uncultured Clostridia bacterium
ATGGCGGCGTACTCATCCAGCACGGGCCAGACCGTCAGGGTCAGGTCCTCGGGGGTGCAGACAAAATAGACCGGCACAGCCTCAGCCTCTGCAGGCTCATCCAGAGGCTCTTCCGCAGGCGACTCGGCCGGCTGTTCCCCGGGCTCTTCCGTGGGCTCCTCCTCCGCTTCCAGCGGGGAGAGGGCAACGGTGATATAGGCCGGCGCTTCGGGAGCTTCCACTGTGAACTCCTCCTGCGTCAGGGCCCCATACCCCTCGGCCTCGGCATCGAATACATAGTCGCCGGGGAGGAGCCGGTAACTGCCGTCCTCCTCTGGGAGAATCTCCTCCGGCTCAGGCGTTTCCTCGGTGGGCTTGGGATAGACCCGGAGGCTCAGCTCCTCGGGAGTCCGGAGGAAGAAGACCGTGACGGCCACTTCTTCCGCCTCAGGCTCTGCGGAGGTCTCCCCTGCAGGTTCTTCGGAAGGTTCCTCCGCAGGCTCTCCCGCGGGTTCTTCCGTGAACGCTTCCATGGGTTCCTCTGCGGGCTCCTCCGTGGTGTCCGCGACCGGTTCTTCCACAGGAGTCTCTGCAGTCTCCGGTTCCGGCTCATAAAACGGTTCCGGCTCTGTTGATAACTCCACGGTCTCACAGGCTGACTCCTCCAACTCCGCGTCGGCAAAGGCCGATACGGGGAACAGAGAGAACGTCATAAGCAGGCACAAAATCAGGGACAGGATTTTACGAAATCTCTGATTCATTTTGTATTCGCTCCTTTTACAGGCTTAAATAAAAAAGATTGTCAGGGAAGCGTGTTGCCATAGTACCGATTCTCTTTTGTGCCGCTGTCCAACATGGTCAGCGCAGCGGCACCAAGCATGAGTGGATGCATCCCACCAAACGATGGCCTCGGTATCGGCTTTACCGGTTACCGTACATTCTCTCATAATAGTTCTGGTACTCACCGGAGATGATCTCCTCCCACCAGGGGCGGTTCTCCAGATACCAAGCGATGGTCTTTTTGATGCCGTCGGCAAACTTCGTCTCCGGCAGCCAGCCCAATTCGTTGTGGATCTTGGTGGGGTCGATGGCGTAGCGCATGTCGTGCCCCTTGCGGTCGGTCACATAGGTAATCAGTGACTCGGGCTTGCCCAGCTCATGACAGATGAGTTTCACAATGTCGATGTTGCGCATCTCGTTGTGCCCGCCGATGTTGTACACCTCGCCTACCCGGCCGTTGCGAATCACCAGGTCGATGGCCCTGCAATGGTCTTCCACATACAGCCAGTCGCGCACATTCAGACCCTGCCCGTAAACCGGCAGCGGCTTGTTGTTGAGGCAGTTGGCAATCATCAGGGGGATCAGTTTCTCAGGGAAATGATAGGGTCCGTAATTGTTGGAGCAACGGCTGATGCTCACCGGCAGTTCATAGGTTCGGTGGTAGGCCATCACCAGCAGATCCGCCGAGGCCTTGGAGGCGGAATAGGGGCTGCTGGTGCGGATGGGCGTCTCCTCCGTGAAAAACAAGTCCGGCCGGTCCAGGGGCAGGTCGCCGTACACCTCGTCCGTGCTCACCTGATGATAGCGGCCGATGCCGTATTTCCGGCAGGCGTCCATCAGCACCTGGGTGCCCAGGATGTTGGTCTGCAGGAAGATCTCCGGCGTCTCGATGCTCCGGTCCACATGGCTCTCCGCTGCGAAGTTCACCACCACATCCGGCTTTTCCGTCTCGAAGATCTCATAGATTCCCTGCCGGTCACAGATATCCGTCTTGTAAAAGCGGAAGTTCGGCCGGTCCATGATTGGGGCGAGGGTAGAGAGATTGCCCGCATAGGTCAGCTTGTCCACACAGACGATGCGGTCCTCCGGATGCTCGCGCAGCATGTAAAAAATAAAGTTTGAGCCGATAAAACCGGCGCCGCCGGTCACAAGGATGGTCATATCAAATTCCTCCCCTGGCCAGAGAGAGTATGTACTGTCCATACTCCGTCATCTTCAGTTCTTGCCCGATGGCCGCAAGTTGTTCGGTTGTAATAAAGCCGCGCCGCCAGGCGATCTCCTCAATGCAGGAGACGTAGAAGCCCTGCCGGTCCTGCACCGCCTCCACAAATTCCGCTGCCTTCAGCATGCCGCCGGGGGTACCGGTGTCCAGCCAGGCCATGCCCCGGCCCAGAGGGATGACGAAAAGTTCCCCCATGTCCAGGTAGGCATTGTTCACCGCCGTAATCTCGATCTCTCCGCGGGCGGAGGGCTTCACGGCTTTTGCGATCTCGATCACCCGGTTGTCGTAAAAATACAGGCCGGGCACCGCGTAATTTGATTTCGGATTCTGCGGCTTTTCCTCAATGGAAAGGACCTCCTTTACCGGATAGCCGAAAATCGTTGCGCCGACAGTGTTCTCCATGGCGCTGCGCATAATACTGGTAAGGTCGGGCCCGTAGAACACATTGTCGCCCAGGACCAGGCAGACATGATCCCCGCCGATAAAGCGCTCACCAAGGATAAAAGCGTCTGCCAGGCCGCGGGGCTTGTCCTGCACCGCGTACTGCAGCGAAAGGCCCAAGCGCTGCCCGTCGCCCAGAAGCTTTTGGTATACCGGGGTATCCTCCGGGGTGGAGATAATCAGGATTTCCCGGATTCCCGCCAGCATCAGCGTGGACAGCGGGTAATAAATCATGGGCTTGTCGAAAATCGGCAGCAGCTGCTTGGACACCGCCTTGGTCATGGGGTACAGGCGCGTCCCCTTCCCACCGGCCAGAATGATTCCCTTCATATTCGCCCCTCCAGTCAGTCAGCTCAGGATGATATCACAGATTCGGTCTATATCCTCCGCCGCCAGGTCCGCATACATGGGAAGCGTCAGCACGCTCTGAGACAGCCGCAGCGCAACCGGAGTCTTCTCCGCACCGGCGGCGGGCAGGTCCCGATAGCAGGAAAAGCTGTTGGTCAGCGGATAAAAATACTTTCTGGCATAGATATTCTGTTCTTTCAGACGAGAATCCACCTGATCCCGGTCATATCGGTATCCGTCAAAAACCACCGGGAAGTAAGCGTAATTGGGCTTCACGTCCGGCTGCGGGCTGCACAGGCGCAGGCCCGGAACGCCGTCCAGCCGGGCACGGTAATGCGCGGCCACCTGCGCGCGCTTTTCAATCTCCCGCTCCAGATGGCGCAGGTTGCAAAGGCCCATGGCCGCCTGGAACTCGTTCATCTTGGCATTGCCGCCCACATATTCGCAGCTCTCCGGACCGCGGATACCGAAGTTTTTCAGGTCATCCAGCACCTCTGTCAGGCCATCGTCCGCAAAGCAGACCGCCCCGCCCTCGATGGTGTTGAACACCTTGGTGGCGTGAAAGCTGAACATGGCGGCATCCCCGAAGCAGGCGGAGGAAACGCCCTTATAAGTCACCGCGAAGGCGTGGGCCGCGTCGTAGATTACCTTCAAGCCATATCGCTTTGCGATGGCTTCAATGCTCTCCACGTCGCAGAGGTTTCCGTAAACATGTACGGGAACGATGGCCACGGTCTTCTCCGTGATCAGTGCCTCGATTTTGGACACGTCGATGGTGTAATCCCGCTCATTCACGTCGCAGAATACCGGCGTCAGCCCGTTTCGCACGATGGCATGGGTGGTGGAGGCGAAGGTGAAGGGCGTGGTAATGACCTCTCCGCCCCGGGGGAACTTCATGGCGGCAATCACGTTTTCCAGCGCCAGGTGCCCGTTGGTATACAGTGTCACATGCTTTGCGCCCAAAAAGCGTTCCAGTTCCGCCTGAAAGCGCTGGTGCTTGTCGCCCATATTGGTCAGCCAGTGGCTGTCCCAAAGGTCCCGGATTTCCTCGCAGTATTCCTCAAAATCCGGCATTGAGGAGCGGGTAACCAAAATCGTATTGTTCATATCTCTGCTGTTCTCTTTTCTGTCATTCACTCAATCCTGCAGCCGCACCCGGATATTCCGGGAGATTTCCATCATCTCGCGCTGCAGCTGCTCCTGATCCTCAAAACGCAGAACCAGCGTCCCGATGGCCTCGTTGGCGGCGGAAAAGCCGCCTACAGCCGTCCCCTTTTCAATCCACAGGTCTTCCTCCACCACAGCGGGCCGCAGTTTTTCGGAAATCCAGAGGGAGTCAAAGACGCCGGGCCTGTCGCTGTGGAGGATTACCTCCGCCCAGCAGCCGTCGTAGGGCCGCTGCTCCACGCCGATGATCGGCATGCCCATGGCCGCCCGCACCGCGTTTTCTACCAGCTTGACTCCGGTGGCATATTCCAGACACTCCGCCAGTCGGTTGCCGCCGCCCCGGGGCGAGACCTCCATGATATATGCCCTGCCGTCCAGGTCCTCCCGCGTCTCGATGTTATACAGGGAGGTCTTCATCTTCAGCAGATGAAGCAGGCGCTGCAGCTCCCGCCGCAGCTCTTCCTGATTCTCCCCCGACATGGTGGAAGGCCAGCTGTACGCTGCCGGCGTGTAAGGGTTCTCCGCGTCCGGATCAAAACGCTGGGCGTTAAAGGACACGAATTTCAGTTCTCCGTCCACAGAGAAGCTGTCTGTATCCGAGGAAAAGCCCTTCTGGGTGATGAAATCCTCCACGATGAATTCCTCGCAGTGGGAGAATGACAGAGCATAATGGATCGCCTCTTCCAGCTTTGCCGGATCGTCCACACGGCTGACGCCCTTGCTGCCGGCCGAGTCCGTAGGCTTTACGATCACCGGCCAGTGAAAGCGTCCCGCGTCCTGCAGCGCATCCGCAGTGCAGGTATAGCTTTTCGCCTCTGGAACCCGAAAGCCATTTTCCCGCAGAAAGCTGCGAAAGCGCCCCTTGTTCTGCAGAATGCACACCGATTCATAGGGGCCGCAGCTGGGCAGACCCATCTGCTCCGCCACATAGGCAGCGGTCACCACGCCCGGGTCGCAGGCGAAGGACATGATGCCGTCGATCTCCCGCTCACGGGCAGCCGCCAGGGTCGCCTCCCGGTCGATGATGCTCACATTGCAGTATTCGTCGGAAAACTTATGCGCAATATTGTCCGGCAGATAATCCGCCGTAATCACATACAGCCCCAGCTCATGGGCTGCCTTGATAACCGGGAGGGCATAGCGCATGCCTCCCAGGATCATCAGTTTTTTCAATGCTTTCTCCTTCAGGCTGTAATTCCTCTTACCGCCACGGCAAAATATTCATTTTATTTTAACACTTTTTGTTCCATCTTTCAATCTTTTCCTTACCGCCGCGGCCGTCGTACCTGCTCCGCAGATCGGCCTTCCGCTTCCTTGAAAATTCCACACTTCAGCGGGAAATGCCGAAGGCTCTTCAGCCGAATCGCACTAACGTCATTGAACGGCTAAACCGCGAGATCCGTCGGCGGACAAGGGTAGTTGGATGCTTCCCGGACGGGAACTCGGCCTTGATGCTCGTCTGTGCCCGGCTGCGTCATGTAGCCGGCACCCAGTGGGGCAACAAGAAATATATGAGCATAAAGCATTTGGAGGCGTTGCAGGACGATGCCTCTTTAGCTGGCTGACCTCATTCACAGAGCCTGCAAACAAATTTGCGCATAACTCTTGACACTACCGTAGATTTCCTGTAAACAGGGAGGTTATTATGCCCATGATTTGAGAATACTAATTGCTTCATTATCACCCTGGGTGATGATACGGAATAGATGACGCAGAATACCCTTAGCTATTTTGCATTTATAGGTGTTTTCATTATGAGGGATCAAGTCGCCCTCAGTTCCATAGGTTACTACAGGGCATGTGGAACAATATGGACTATATACGCAATCACTGCAGAAGGGTAAAGCTTCAATACACGATGCAGCACATAGGGAATGTGAAACAGGAGATTGAACGAGTTCTTTATATGTATTATTAACTGATCCGAGGCAAAATATATTATCTCCCATGTTGGCCATCATACGACCTTCATCGCAGGAATAAACATTACCATCATAATTGATGGCCATCTGTCCGACTGCCGCACCGCAGGGAGATCGGAATTCTGTATGTCCTACTGAAGTCTTATTTAGAATCCGTTGCAGATACAGAGTTGCAGTTGTCTCT
>CAMVIC010000105.1 GCA_947167435.1 uncultured Clostridia bacterium
GGTACTTCTTCGCCTTCGACGGACGGATGGTTTCCGGCGGCTGGGTGCAGCAGGGCAGCGCCCGCTATTACTTCAACGCCGGCGGCGTCATGCAGGTCAGCAGCTGGGTGCAGGAGGGCAGCAGCTGGTACTATCTCAAATCCTCCGGCGCGGCGGTGTGCAGCGCCTGGCAGCAGATCGGCGGCGAGTGGTATTACTTCGGCGCGGACTGGAAGATGCTCACCGGCCGGCAGGAGATCGGCGGCAAGCTCTACTTCTTCACCTCCGGCGGCGCCATGCGCAGCTCCTGCTGGGTGCAGGAGGGCGGCGACTGGTATTATCTGGGCTCCTCCGGCGCCGCGCTGCGCAGCGCCTGGCAGAAGCTGGGCGGCAAGTGGTACTATTTCGGCGCCGACTGCCGCATGCTCACCGGCCGGCAGACAATCGGCGGCAAAACCTACTTCTTTGCCGCAGGCGGCGCCATGTACGCCAGCCAGTGGGTCAAGGACAGCGGCAGCTGGTACTATGTGGACAGCGCCGGCGTGGCCTATACGGAGAAGTGGCTCAAGTCCGGCAGCAGCTGGTACTACTTCGGCAGTGACGGCGTCATGCTCGCCAATACCAGCCGCACCATCAACGGCAAGAGTTACACCTTCAACGCCTCCGGCGTGTGCACCAACCCGTGATTTAATTTTCAGTTTTCAGTCAAGACCACCCGCATAGCGGATGGGCTTGCACAGGCCCTATAAGGGCCTTGGGCTGGCTTAGCCTAAAGGCCCTCGAACGGTCTGCCAACCGCATACATTCACGAGCCGCCGCTAAAGCGGCTCATTTTTTGCTCTTTTTATCCGGCTCACCCGTAAACGGGTCAAAGTATTCCCGCAGTCCTATCTGGTCTGTGAGTTGATCTTCCTGCAGCTGGTTTCGGACATATTCTGCTATCTTCTTCTCGTTTCGTCCTACCATATCCACATAGTATCCTTTGCACCTGAAATGTCGATTCCCATACTTGTACTTCAGATTCGCATGCCTGTCGAAGATCATCAGGCTGCTCTTCCCCTTCAGATACCCCATTACCTCTGCTACTGATTATTTCGGTGGTATCTCCACATACATGTGTATGTGATCTCTGCACGCTGCCGCTTCGAGGATTGTCACGCCTTTCCTGTCGCACAGTGTTCGTAAGATTTCTCCTATGTCCTTCTTTAGCTGCCCGTATATTGCCTGTCTGCGATACTTCGGCGTAAACACGATGTGGTACTTGCAATTCGCCCTTGTGTGTGATTTGTATATCTACGTATAGCTTTAAGCTTTTTGTACCACTCGCATAGCGAGTGGCTTTTTACAGCAAACAACAGGGCCGCCCAGAGGGCGGCCCTGTTGTTATACGCCTTGATTCCATAACCGAGGCGATGAAGCGCGAGTATATCAAATGGAAGCCCGGCGAAGCGACTTCCATTTGAGAGGCTGTTTGCCTCTCGGTTTTTTATTCTTCCCGCAAGGTCTCGATCAGATACTGCAGGAAATCCTCCACCGCGGCGGAGTGCTCCTTCCGGTACAGCAGGCCGTATTCCAGCGGCGGCTCGGACACCAGGGGCACCCGCTTGAAGCCCGTCTTCACCTCCCGGTACTTGGCCGGGTAGACTCCGTAGCCCGCGCCATCGGCAATGGCGTACATCAGCTGGTCCATGTTGTGATAGAAGCCCAGCTCGATCCCCGCCTTCTTCAGCCGCCGCAGGCTGGGCACCTGAAAGCGGCTGTTCTTATACTCCTCGATCAGCAGCTGCCGCTGCCCCCGCAGGTCCCCCAGCGTCAGCGTCTCCTTCTCTGCCAGCGGCGAATACTGGCTCACCAGTACATAGTAGGGGCAGCGCCCCAGGGAGGCGAACGCAAAGTCCGGGAATTCCTCTTCCCCGTAGCGGTAATGGAGCAGGATGTCATAAGGCGCGGCGCCGCTCTCCTCCACGATGGCGTCCTGCACCACGTCTACAATGGTGTCCGGGTATCGGGCCCGGTAGCGGTGTATGGCGGCAAAGATATCGTAGTTGTCCGGATAGCGGGTAAAGCCCAGGCGGATTACCGTCTCCGGCAGGGAGACGGCGTGGCGGAAATGCTGCAGCGCCTGGCGGTAATTCTCCAGGATGCCGCAGGCGTCCTCATAAAACAGGCGGCCCGCCCGGCTGACCTCCACGCCCCGCTTACTGCGCAGAAAGAGCTTTTCCTCCAGTTCCTCCTCCAGATTGGTGATCTGATAGGTGATGGTGGGCTGGGTCACATGCAGGGCGGAGGCCACCTCCGCAAAGCTCCCCTTCTCCACGGCCAGTACGAAACATTCCAGTTGAAAAAAGTTCATCCCGCACTCCTCTCTGCGCTGCTGCGCGCTCTGCGGCGGACGATCTCTGTTTTCGATTGACACCCTAATATTGATTGTATCACATCTCACATCGGTAAACCATATATTGTTATAAAGTTTTTTAAAGTGTCGCGATAAAAAACTTTGAATTGACAACATTTTAGCCATAATTATAATAAAAACACCCCCGAGTTTCGAGAAAGCCGGTGTTTTCCCCACCATTTGCGGATAAAAGCCGGGCAAAAACCATCTGATTGAGGAGGAAACTATGAGAAACATTTCCCGCCGCGATTTCATGAAGGGTTCCGCCGCCCTGCTGGGCGCGTCCCTTGTCGGCTCTCTGGGCGTCACCGCCTTTGCCGAAGCCGAGAACGACAGCTATGAGATTCCCGACCACCCCGTAGACGGCAAGTATGTGACCCGGGCCATCGGCCACGAGAGCTGGGTCTATGTCTGCACCACTCTGAAGGACGGACAGATCGCCGCCTGTGAGGTCGTGCGCAGCAACGAGACCGTGGGCATTGGCAACTACGCCTGCGCCCGGATCCCCGCCGCCATCGTTGCCCATCAGAGCATCAACGTGCCCAACGTGCGCGGCTGCTCCACCACCTGCCGGGCCATCAAGGCCGCCGTCAAGGAAGCCCTGGAGCGGGCCGGCTACAACGTGGACGATTTCAGCGCCGCCATCGAGCGGGAGATGACCAACGAGACCGTGGAGCGCGCGTGCGACGTGATTGTCTGCGGCGCCGGCACCTCCGGTCTGTTCGCGGCCACCCGCCTGGCCGAAAAGGGCCTGAACGTGATCGTGGTGGAAAAGCGGGACATCCCCGGCGGCTCCATGGCCATGACCTACAGCGGCGTGCTCACCACCGGCAGCCGCCGCCAGTTCGCTTACGACGTGAACGGCACCCTGAAGGGCACCGCCTCCGGCGACCTGGACATGCAGATCGAGACCCTGAAGGGGCAGGTCATCAACCCCGAACGCTTCACCGAGGAGATGCCCTTCTGCCGTACCATGTACCAGAACTCCACCGAGATGTCCGACTGGCTGAGCGATATCGGCGTGGGCTTCCGCACCATGGGCAACTTTGAGGGCGAGGCTTCCTTCGGCTCCGGCCTGTCTCTGGCCCCCGGCATGTACATGGGCGGCGTGGGCTACGCCATGATGAACCTGGCCAACCGCATCGCCATGTTTGAAAACGCCGAGATCCTCTACGCCACCACCGTCACCGATCTGATCCAGGACGAGAGCGGCCGGGTCGTGGGCGTGCACGCCAAGGGCGAGAACGGCAACCAGTACACCCTCACCGCCAAGGCCGTCTGCCTGACCACCGGCGGCTTTGCCCGCAACCGGGACATGATCGCCGAATACAACCCCGAGCATGTGGGCCAGTTCTTCAACTGCGCCTCCGCCTCCGAGGGCGACGGCATCCGCATGGGTCTGGAAGTCGGTAGCGCCGTGGACGTGATCGACACGGAGCTCCCCGCCTACCTGTCCAGCAAGAAGAGAATGTTCGAGTTGGCCTTCCTGGGCGCCATCAACGGCTTTGTGAACACCAGTCTGATCTTTGTCAACACCAACGGCGACAACCTGGGCAGCTGCGTCAGCCACGTCAACTGCTCCAACACCAAGCTGAACCCGGACAACGGCGACCGCTTCTTCTGCGTGTTCGACGAGCTGACCGCGCAGGCCATGCACAAGAGCCAGGCCCTGGGCTTTGACACCTACGCCGCCATGTTTGAGTGCGGCGACGCCGTGCATTACGACAGCGTGGAGGAGATCGTGGAGCAGTACAATCTGCCCAACCTGCCCGCCTCCATTGAGGCCTACAACGAGAAGGGCAACCTGGAGACCCGGGACGGCCTGTGGATCCTGGAGGTCACCCCCACCTTCTACCTGACCACCTCCGGCCTCATGTCCGACGTGAACTGCCACATCCTCACCGCGGACGGCGAGGTGATCCCCGGCCTCTACGGCGCGGGCGACGTGACCGGCTCCATGGAAAAGCGCGACGGCCTGCGTTACAGCTACGGCTTTGACGCCGCTGCCTCCTTCGGCTTCCACCTGGGCGAGGTCCTGGGCGAAGAGCTGGCCTGATCTTTATAAAAGGGCTGTGATCCGAGATCACAGCCCTTTTGGGTGTCCATTTTCAGCAGGCGCTGATCCCTGAAAATACAGAAGAGACTGTGAACGGTGTTCACAGTCTCTTCTCACTTTGCAGACATAGTTCCTGTATCATGGCGCGCTTCCCAATGGAAGCCCGGCGAAGCGGGTTCCATTTGATTTATATGGAATTGGTGCTGCGCACGCTGCTGTTGCTCTCGAAGAACAGGGCCAGAGCGCCGGGCCCAACGTGGGAGCCGGTCACCGGCTCATACTCCACGGTCAGAATGGACTTGGGCGGCCGGCTGCGGCGCAGAAGCTCGGCCAGATACTCCGCGTCTTCCCGGCAGCCCGCCTGGGCGATGCCCACGATCTGCTGCTCCGGATTCACCGCCAGCTTGTCATAGGCCCGGGCCAGGGCCTCGATGGAGCGTTTGCGCCCCCGAACCTTGGCAAAGGCCACGATTTTGCCCTCTTCATTGCCCTTGAGCAGGGGCTTGATGTTCAGCACCGTGCCCACGATGGCGGAGAGATTGGAAAGTCTCCCGCCCCGGCGCAGGTGCATCAGGTCGTCCACGGTGAAAACGTTGAACATCCGTTTGACCAGGTCCCGCAGCTGTACCGCCGCCTCCCAGGCATCCAGACCCCGGTCCCTCAGCTCCGCCGCCCTCACGGCCACCAGGCCCTCGCCCAGGGAGGCGCCCAGCGTATCTATGATTTCGATGCGCCGGTCCGGATACTTCTCCAGCAGCATATTGGCCCCGATATGGGCCGAGTTGCAGGAGCCGCTGATGCCGGAGGACATGCACACGAACACCACGTCCAGGCCGTCCTTCAGCCAGGGCTCAAAAAACTCCATATATTTCTGGGGGGAAATCTGGGAGGTGGTCACCTCCAGGCCTTCCGCGATCCGGGCGTAAAACGCGTCCCCGTCGAAGCTGTCGCTGTCCAGGCAGGTGTATTCTTTCCCGTCGATGAAGTACGGAAACGGGATCACCTTCAGATTGCAGTCCCAAACCACCCGGTTCGGCAGATTGCCTGAGGTATCCGTCAAAACCACAAAGCTCATGTTGCGCTCCTGTTTCCGCGCGACCCAGGTGCCGCGCTGTTTTGAACATATTATATCCGTATGTCATACCAGATTGCAAGCTCCTGTCTGCAAGTCAGACTATACGAAGTGTTCCGCGAGGAGTAGAGTAAAAAAAATCCAGACTCTACTCTCAGTAGAGTCTGGATTTTTCCGCGGATTTCCGGGCTTTTTCGTCATTCAGGCCGGCTTTTTCATCTCTTCAACCAGCTCTCCGAAGAAGCGGAGGGCGGAGTTGACCGGCTCGGGGCTGCTCATGTCAACTCCGGCGATTTTCAGCAGTGCGATGGGGTCGGCGCTGCTGCCGCCGGACAGGAAGCGCTTGTAATCCTGAACCGCGCTTTCCCCCTCGCTGAGGATCCGGTTGGCGATGGCCACCGCGGCGGAAAAGCCGGTGGCGTACTGGAAGACGTAGTAGTTGTAGTAGAAATGGGGAATCCGGGCCCACTCCAGGGCAATCTCCGGATCGGAGACCATGTCCGGGCCGAAATACAGCTTGTTGAGGGCCAG
>CAMVIC010000106.1 GCA_947167435.1 uncultured Clostridia bacterium
CCCTGACCTTCTGGTCCGTAGCCAGACGCTCTATCCAGCTGAGCTAATCGCGCATACCGCTTTCATCTGAAAGCCTATGTATATTAGCACAGCTTTTTGGGAAATGCAAGAGTTTTTTCAGAAAAATTTTCTCCGCGAAAAAGGGCCTCAATCTTCCCGGTCCTTCTCCATATCCATAAGCTCTTTTGCGATGGCGCTGACCTTCTCGTCCAGGTCCGCGGGCGCCTCCTCCCGCTCCAGCAGGCTCTCCGGGTACAGCCCGCATAGAAAATCCTGCCAGGCGGCGTTGAGGGAGTCGATGGCGCTCTCGTGCTGCTGGCGCATGCGGGTAAAGCAGCGCTCCACGTGCTGCACGGAATACTCCTGCTGGCGCTGCATATCCTCTTCGATGGCGGCGGCCCGCTGCTCCGCCTCGGCCACGATCTCGTCGGCACGGGCGTTGGCCTTGTCCAGGATCTCTTTATAGATCTGCTGGGCGGAAATCACCGCATTTCCGATTTCGAATTTCTTGTTGTCCAGCAGATTCAGCTGGGCGCGCATGGCGGCACACTCGGCCTCCATGGCCTCGGCCTGTCGGCGGATATCCGCAAAAACAGCCTCCACCTTGTTGGCGTTGTAGTATTTTTTCTTCACCACGTCGATGTGGATCGAGTCGAAATACGCCTTGTCCAGAGCCATACCGCTCACCTCACGCTTGCTTTTTTGTTTATTATAGCAGATACGCCCCCGGGAATCAAGGGCTCCGAATCGGCGTAAAAACCTCTTAACATCAGTTGACAAAGGGGGGCGGCGGATGGTAATATCTTGTCGAGAAAAACGTGAGGGGGCAGGGGGACTCATGGATGCCGGAGGCGCCAACAAGGTGACGATCGACCAGGTCGCGCAGCGCTGCGGCGTGTCCAAGACCACCGTCTCCCGGTACCTGAACCACAAGTACGAAAACATCTCCCCGGAGACCCGGCAGCGGATTGCCCATGTGATCGAGGAGCTGGGCTATCGGCCCAACCGCTCCGCCCAGCGGCTGAAGGCCGCCCGGACCATGCTCATCGGCTGCAGCATCGGGGACGTTTCCAGCCCCTTTGCGGGCCTGCTTTTGAAGGGCATCACCGGCGTGTGTGAGGCTGCCGGCTATCAGGTGCTTTTTGCCGACTGCAGTGAAGACCCGGCCAAGGAGCGGCTTGCTCTGGAGGGCTTTCTGGAAAACCGGGTGGACGGGCTGATTGTCAACACCCCCGGCGGCAACGACGAATTTCTGACCCGGCTGCGGGATCGGGGCATCCCCATCGTGCTGGCGGACCGTGGCATGGCAGATTCCGGGAAGCTGGACGCGGCCATCAGCGAATACGACCGGAGCATCCGGGAGTGCATGCGTCTGCTGCTGGACTGCGGCTATGCCCACATCGCCTTCTTTACCGAGACCGTCGGCAGCATTATGCCCCGTATTCAGCGGCGGGAGAGCTACCGCGCCGCCCTGCGGGACCTGGCCGGCGGACAGATGCAGAGTGAAATCTTTGAATTCGATCCGGCGGAGGAGGGTGCCTGCCTCTCCTGTACCCGTGCATTTCTGGCTACCCACCCGGGCGAACGGGTGGCTGTTCTGTCTGTCAACGGCGTCACTGCCCGCTTCCTGCTGACGGCCCTGCAGTCTCTGGGTATCCGGGCCGGATATGACTTTGGCCTGTGCACCTTTGACGACTGGTCCTGGTTCCGTCTGGTTCCGCCGGGCATCACCGCCGTGCAGCAGCAGACCGAGGCCCTGGGCGCCGCCGCTGCGAGGCTGCTGCTCAGGCGCATCAGCGGCGAGACACCGGAAGACGCGCCCGCAACTGTGCTGGAACTTCCTACGACTTTGTGTGTCCGCGGCTCCACTGTGAAGGAGCGCGGTTAAAAAAAATTGTTTCTCCCCTGAGGGGAAAAAAATAAGGGTTTCGGAAACCGGTTTCCGAAACCGATAAACGGGCAAAAGAGCACGTTTTCGCTCAATTGCACAAATCTGTTTTGGCTTTTTTGTCTGTTTTTCACAATGTATTGTCAGCAGAAATGCTTGGCATAAAAAAATTTTTATCAGGAGGAACCCCACATGAAGAAACTCATCGCAATGCTTCTGGCTGTTGTTCTGGTGCTGGCCCTGGCGGTCACCGCATCCGCGGATGACGCTGCGACCGGCACCAAGGTCGGACAGACCGTCCTGACCTGCGCCTTCAACCAGAGCAGCACCAACCCCGAGTGCGAGACCCTGCGCCGCCTGAGCGACGCCCTGTACGATGCCACCGAAGGCCGCTACTCCCTCGAGATCTATCCTGACGCCTCTCTGGGCAGCCAGCAGGAGACCATCGAGCAGCTGATGATCGGCGCTCTGGACATGTCCCTGGTCGGCAATTCCGTCATCGAGCCCTTTGCCCCCGACTTCGCCGTCATCGCCACCCCCTACATCTATGATGACATCGCTCACCAGGAGCGCGTGTTCGAGTCCGGCGGCCTGGCCGACCTGTTCGCCACCACCGAGGAGCACGGCTTCACCGTTCTGTGCGCTTACTCTCTGGGCGCCCGCAACCTGTACACCCGTGACGGCCCCGTCACCACTCCCGAAGAGCTGAAGGGCCTGAAGATCCGCGTGATCGACGCTCCCACCAACTACACCATGATGGAGAACATGGGCGGTGTCGGTGTCGGCATGGCTCAGGGTGATGTGTACTCCGCCATCCAGACTAAGCAGCTCGACGGCGCTGAGAACAACATCATCACCTACGTTGACCTGGTGCAGTACGAGGTTGCTCCTTACTACAACTACACCGGCCACCTGCTCCTGCCCGATGAACTGATCATCAACAACGATGTGCTCGCCTCCATGAGCGAGGAAGACCAGGCTGCTCTGCGCAAGGTCTGCGAAGAGTCCATGCCCGTCTGCTATGAACTGTGCAACGAGTTCCGTTCCGAATACCAGGCCAAGGCTGAGGCTGCCGGTGTCACCTTCTCCGAAGCTGACGTGGCTGCTTTCCAGGCCAACTGCCAGGACCAGATCCTCGAGGTCGCCCAGCGCAACGAGATCACCCAGGGCGTGTACGATCTGATCGTCTCCCTGCGCGAAGCCGCGTAATTTCAACCGCATTTTGTCTCATAACGGCCCGCAGCAATGCGGGCCGTTCCTTAAACCGGCTCGGTTGAGCTCAATCGGGACAGACCCGCTCTCGTCTGTGCCGATTGGGCTCAGCGTGAGGCGACAACAAAACCATATGGAGGCAATCCCATGAAAGTATTGAACGGTATCAAAGCCGTTTTCGATAAGATCCTGATGGTTCTGGGGACGATTTGCCTGGCGATCATGACCATCATGACCACCTATCAGGTGATCACCCGCTACTTCTTCAACTCCCCCAGTGCCATCGCCGACGCCCTGTCTCAGTTTCTGTTCGTCTGGATGATCATGTTTGGCTCCGCGTATGTCTACGGTTCCCGGGAGCACCTGACCATCGACCTGCTGAAGGACAAGTTCCCCCCGAAGATGAACATGATCGTGGAAGTGATCACCAACATCTGCCTGTTCTGCTTCGTGGGGATCGTCTGCGTCTACGGCGGCTATCTCTACGCCAACAGCCAGGTCAAGCAGATTGACCCCTCCCTGCGTATCTCCAAGTCCATCATGTACGCTTCGATCCCCTTCACCGGTGTGATCACTGCCTTCTACGCCGTCTACAACAGCGTGCGTTCCATTCAGGACTATAAGCGCGGGCAGCGCAAGACCGGCGATCCGCTTGGCGGAACCGCTTGATGGGAGGTAATTGACTATGACTACAACTGCCCTTGCCGGCCTTGTAATGGTCCTGCTGATTTTTATCACCCTGGCATTTGGTTTCCCCATCGGTCTGAGCATCGGAATGGGCTCCTTCGCGGCCCTGTGGATCATCATGCCCAAGACCAGCTCTCTGATCGTCGCAGCCCAGAAGATGTTCCAGAGCGTCAACTCCTTCTCTCTGCTGGCCATACCATTCTTTGTGCTGGCCGGCAACCTGATGAACTCGGGCGGCATCGCCCGCCGTCTGGTGGGCTGCGCCAAGCTGGTGGCCCACCGGCTGCCCGGCGCCTTGGCTCAGACCAACATCGTGGCCAACATGCTCTTCGGCGCCATGTCCGGCTCCGGCGTGGCCGCGGCTGTCGCCATGGGCGGCATCCTGGGCCCCATGGAAAAGGAAGACGGCTACTCCGATGAATACACCGCCGTCTGCAACATCGCCTCCGGCCCGACCGGCATGATGATCCCGCCCAGCAACATCATGATCGTCTACTCCACCGTGGCCGGTTCCGTCTCCATCGCCGCTCTGTTCATGGCGGGCTACGTCCCCGGCATCCTCTGGGGTCTGGGCTGCATGATCGTGGCCGGCGTCATGGCCAAAAAGCGCGGCTACACCTCCACCGAGCACTACAACTTCAAGTTCGTCATGAAGACCCTGTGGGAAGGCATCCCCAGCCTGCTGATGATTGTCATCGTCATCGGCGGTATTCTGGGCGGCGTCTTCACCGCCACCGAGGGCTCCGCCATCGCCGTGGTCTACTCCCTGATCCTCAGCTTCATTTATCGGAACGTAAAGGTCAAGGACCTGCCCGGCATCATCTGGAGCAGCGTCAAGACCACCGCCGTCATTGAGTACTTGGTCTGTGTGTCCGGCATCATGGGCTACGTCATGACCAAGACCCACATCCCCGCCCTGGTGGCAACCGCCCTGCTGGAGCTGACCAGCAACAAGTACATCATCCTGCTCATTATGAACATCATCCTGCTGGTGGTGGGCTGCTTCATGGACCCGACCCCCGCCGTGCTGATCTTCACCCCGATCTTCCTGCCCATCGTGCAGCAGTTCCCTGATCCCATGAGTGCTGTACAGTTCGGCCTGATGATGGTCATGAACCTGTGCGTCGGCACCCTGACTCCCCCTGTGGGCGCCATCCTCTTTGCCGGTTGCCGCACTCACCAGGTTAAGATTGAGCAGATCATCGGCATGCTGATGCCCTTCTTTGTCGTAATTCTGATTTCCCTGCTGCTGATCACCTATGTCCCCTGGTTCACCATGGCTCTGCCTCACGCGCTGGGGCTGGCCTGATTCTATCCCGCAAACCGAATGGGAGCGGAGAGTTCCGCTCTCCGCTTCCATCTGTTGGTTTTTACCCTGTTTATTATCGTATTTTTGAATTGGAGATTAAAGTATTATGGATATCCGCTATTCCACCGGTCCCAACGACGTAAAGCGTTACACCACCGAGGAGCTCCGCAAGGAATTCCTGATCGAGAACCTGTACCAGCCCGACACCGTCCAGGCCGTCTACTCCCATGTGGACCGCATGGTGGTCCTGGGCATCATGCCCGTCAATGAAGTCCTGCCCATCGACAAGGGCATCGACGTGTGGGCAAACTTCGGCACCTCCTACTTCCTGGAGCGCCGGGAAGCCGGCGTGTTCAACCTGGGCGGCCCCGGCTTTATTGAGGCCGACGGTGCGCACTTCGACCTGGACTTTGAGGACTGCCTGTACATCACCAAGGAGACCAAGGCTGTCACCTTCGGCAGCAAGGACGCGGCCAACCCCGCCCGCTTCTACCTGGTGTCCGCCCCGGCCCACAAGGTCTGCAAGACCACCTTCCTCCGCTTTGCCGACGCCAACAAGCGCCCCTGCGGCGACTCCGTCACCTGCAACAAGCGGGTCATCAACCAGTTCATCCACCCGGACGTGCTGGAGACCTGCCAGCTCTCCATGGGCCTGACCCAGCTGGCCGAGGGCAGCGTCTGGAACACCATGCCCGCCCACACCCATGAGCGCCGCATGGAGGTCTACACCTACTTCAACATCCCCGAGGGCAACGTGGTCTTCCACATGATGGGCCAGCCCCAGGAGACCCGACACCTGGTCATGCACAACTATGACGCGGTAATCTCTCCCTCCTGGTCCATTCACGCCGGCGCCGGCACCGCGGCCTACACCTTCATCTGGGCCATGGGCGGCGAGAACCAGGCCTTCGACGACATGGACACCATCGACACCCC
>CAMVIC010000107.1 GCA_947167435.1 uncultured Clostridia bacterium
TTGACGATATTGTGGACACCGCCGGTTCTCTCTGCGGCGCGGCCAAGGCCATCCATGAGATCGGCGGCGCCAAGGAGGTCTACGCCTGCGCCACCCACGGTGTGCTGTCCGGCCCCGCCATCGAGCGCATCAACGACAGCTGCATCCGCGAGCTGCTGCTGCTGGACACCATCCCCTACCCCAAGAGCAAGCCCGAATGCAGCAAGATTGCGTACATCACCACCGCCTCTGTGTTCGCCGAAGCCATCCGCCGCATCTACGAAGAGGTCTCCATCGCGAACATGTTCGAGAATAACTGACCCACAAAAGCCATATGTTTTCATTCAGCAAATCATCCGGCGCCGTGACCTGGCTGGCGGTGTTTCTGGGTAACCCGGGCCCCCGCTATGAGGGCACCCGCCACAACGCCGGCTTTATGACCGCCGATGCCCTGGCGAAGGAGAAGGGCCTTCGCATTGACCGCGCCCGCTTCCGGGCCCTTACCGCCGTGTGCGAGCTGGGCGGAGAAAAGGTGCTGCTGATGAAGCCCCAGACCTATATGAACCTGTCGGGGGACGCGGTGCAGCAGGCCGTTCGCTTTTACAGGATTCCGCCGGAGCACGTGCTGGTGGTCTCGGATGAAGTGAGCCTGCCCATCGGCAGACTTCGGGTCCGGCAGAAGGGCTCTGCCGGCGGGCATAACGGTCTGAAAAGCATCATCGCCTGTCTGGGGACCGAAGACTTTCCCCGGATCCGGCTTGGAGTGGGCGCTCCGCCCCACCCGGACTATGACATGGCCGACTGGGTTCTGTCCT
Source organism: uncultured Clostridia bacterium (assembly GCA_947167435.1). The sequence continues at coordinate 795 of CAMVIC010000107.1, forward strand.
CGTTCAAGAATCAGGACGCAGTGGATATGGCCGACGCCGCCAGGCGCGCCGCGCAGGCGGTGGAGAGCTATATCGCCGACGGTCCCGACAAGACCATGAACAAGTTTAATTAGCAGCCGGTTTAAAGACGTCCGCGAAGCGGACACCACATCTAAAGACTAAAAACTGAAAACTAAAAACTATTCCCGTATTCATCAGCGGCTGCGTGGCCGCTGTCAGCAATAGCCAGTAAAGCAATAGCCAGTAAAAAACAAAATGAAAAGGAGGCTGCCTATGAAAAAGAGCTGCATTGCCATGCTCTTGGCAGGCGGACAGGGCTCCCGTCTCTACGCCCTGACGCAAAATGTCGCAAAGCCCAGTGTACCCTTTGGCGGAAAGTATCGGATCATCGACTTTCCGCTGTCCAACTGTGCCAACTCCGGCATTGATACGGTCGGTGTTCTGACCCAGTATAAGCCTCTCCAGCTCAACAGCTACATCGGGACCGGCCAGCCCTGGGATCTGGACGTAAACGACGGCGGCGTATACATTCTGCCCCCCTATCTGGGCGCCCACGAGCAGGGCTCCTGGTTCTCCGGCACCGCCAACGCCATCTACCAGAACATGGCCTTCATCGAAAACTACGACCCGGAGAACGTGCTGATTCTCTCCGGCGACCACATCTACAAGATGGACTATGCCAAGATGCTCCGGGAGCACATTGAGAAGGACGCCGCCTGCACCATCTCCGTGCTGCAGGTCTCCATGGAGGAGGCCACCCGTTTCGGCATTCTGAACCTGGGCGAAGACGGCTACGTCTGCCAGTTTGAGGAAAAGCCCAAGCATCCCAAGAGCGATCTGGCCTCCATGGGCGTGTACATTTTCAACTGGCAGAAGCTGCGCAAGTACCTGATCGCCGACGAGAAGGACCCCAACTCCTCCAAGGACTTCGGCAAGAACATCATCCCCGCCATGCTGAACGCGGGCGAGAAGCTGTGGCCCTACCGCTTTGAGGGCTACTGGCGCGACGTGGGCACCATCGGCAGCCTGTGGGACGCCAACATGGACATGCTCGACGGCAATTCGGGCCTGGACATGGACGACAACACCAGCACCATCAACCTTTACGATCCCGACTGGCCCCTCTGGCCCAAGAGCCCGGTCTGCCCGCCTCACTCCACCGGCGAGCAGGCGGAGACCGACCACTCCATCGTCACCGAGGGCTGCGAAATCAACGGCCACGTGGAAAACTCCGTGCTCTCCCCCCTGGTGAGAGTGGAGGACGGCGCCACCGTCAGCTACAGCGTGGTCATGCCCGGCGCCGTGATCGGTGCGGGCGCGGTGGTGGAATACGCCATCGTGGGCGAGAACGTAACCATCGGCCCCGGCGCCCATATCGGCAGCGTCCCCGACGGCAGCGAGAGCTGGAACATCGCGACCCTTGGCCCCAACGTGAGCGTGAAGAAGGGCGCCCAGGTCCCGGCCGGCGCCATGGTCTATGCGGAGGAGGAGGCGTAAACGATGAGAGATTATCATGGTATTATTTTTGCCTATCACGCGACCGACGAGCTGCGTGAGCTGGTCAGCGCCCGCACGGCGGCTTCCCTGCCCTTCTGCGCCCGCTACCGCCTGATCGACTTCCCCCTGTCCTCCCTGCGCAACGCGGGCGTTCTGGACGTGGGCGTCATCATGCAGCGGGATTATCAGTCCCTGCTGGACCACATGGGCAGCGGCAAAGCCTGGGACATGAGCCGCAAGAGCGGCGGATTGCGGATGCTGCCCCCCTTCGGCCTGCCCGAGTATCACACCGGCAACTACACCGGCACCATGGAAGCCCTGAATGCCGTTGCCACCTATATCCGGGACATCCCCCAGAAGCATGTGATTCTGCTGCTGGGCAACATGGTGGCGAACGTGGATCTGGACGCGGTCATCCACCAGCACGAGAAGGCCGGCACCGATGCCACCGCCATCTGCTCTGACTTCACCCCCAAGGGCGTGCATCACCGTTATCTGATCGGGCCCGACGGCCTGGTCCGCGGGATCTCCCTGTACCGCACCGGCGACGGCGAGGGCGTCCCCTCTCTGGAGGGTTACATCTTCAAGAAGGACGTTCTGCTGAACCTGATGGACCGCTGCAAGGCCATCAACCTCTTCGGCTTCCACCAGGACGCCATGAACCTGTTCCTCAGCGGCGGCGGCAAAATGGACGCCTACATCCACCACGGCTATTCCTGCACCATCCACAGTGTCGACGAGTACTACAAGGCTCAGATGGACATGCTGGACGGCAGCATCCGCCATCAGATTTTCCCGCCCGAGCGGCCGGTGCGCACCAAGATCCACGAGGAGGTCAGCACCTATTACGGCGAGCAGTCCATCTCCCGCAACAGTCTGGTGGCAGACAACTGCATCATCGAGGGTGAGATTGAAAACTGCATTGTCGGCTCCGGCGCACGCATCGCCCAGGGCGCCAAGGTGAAAAACTGCGTGCTCATGCGCGGCTGCACCGTGGAGTCGGGCGCACAGCTGAGCAACGTGATTGTGGACAAGCACTGCAGCTTCTCCGAGGACAGCGTCCTCACCGGCAGCCCCAAGCTGCCCATGGTGGTTCCCAAGTACACGAAGATCTGATTTTCCCTCTCTCAGGGCAGCCCGCAGGCTGCCCTGAGAGAGGCAATCGTGATTAGTGATCAGTAATTAGCAGTCAGTCAGCTGCTCCCTGACTGTTAATTACTAGTCACTAGCTTCTAATTACTAGTAACTAAGCACTAAACTGGAGGTATATATGATCGGAGAAATTTCCCGCGACGAGATGCGCAGCGCCATTGAGGACAAGCTGTGCGCCTATTTCGCCACCACCGGCATCAAAGCCACTGACGATCAGGTTTTCGCAGCTTCTGCCATGGTGATCCGTGAGATCATGAGCCGTCTTCTGGCGGTGGAGGATCCCCGGCACGCCGAAAAGGAAGTTCACTATATGTCCATGGAGTTCCTCATGGGCCGCAGTCTGATGAAGAATGCGTTCAACCTGGGTGTTGGCGAGGCGCTGACCGGCGCTCTGGAAGACCTGGGCAAGAATGCTTCCGATATTTTCGAAGCGGAACCCGACGCAGGTCTGGGCAACGGCGGTCTGGGCCGTCTGGCTGCCTGCTATATGGACAGCATGGCCACCCTGGGCCTGGAGGCCACCGGCTATTCCATCTGCTACGAGCTTGGCATCTTCAAGCAGAAGTTCCAGGACGGCAAGCAGACCGAGGTCGCCGACAACTGGCGCATCGCCTCCAACAGCTGGCTCATTCCCCGCTATGAGGACGCGGTGGAGGTTCGCTTCGGCGGGCAGATTTCCCCCCACTGGGACAACTACGGCCGCTACTATGCCGAGCACACCGGTTACGACGCGGTCATCGCCGTGCCCCGGGATATGCTGATTGCCGGCTATGACGGCAAGGAAGTCAACACCCTGCGCCTGTGGGACGCGGAAAGCCCCAACTCGCTGGACATGTATCTGTTCTCCGAGGGCGAATACGTCAAGAGCATGGAGCAGCGCACCATGGCGGAGGTCATCACCAAGGTGCTCTACCCTGCCGACGACCACATTGAGGGCAAGATTCTGCGCCTGAAGCAGCAGTATTTCTTCGTCTCCGCCACCGCGCAGGACGTGGTGCGCAAGCACATCGCCAAGTGGGGCGACATTCACTCCTTCGCCAAGCACCACACCATTCAGATCAACGACACCCACCCCACCCTCATCATTCCCGAGCTGATGCGGATTTTCATGGACCAGTACGGCATGGGCTGGGACGAGGCCTGGGACATCGTGCGGCAGAGCGTGGCCTACACCAACCACACCGTCATGAGCGAGGCGCTGGAGAAGTGGCCCCAGGATCTGATGCAGAAGCTGCTGCCCCGCCTGTGGGAGATCATGTGCGAAATCAACCGCCGCTGGTGCGACTACCTGGTGTATAACTTCAACTGGGACGAGCGGGTGGGCCGCAACCTGATCATCCGGGACGGCCAGGTCCACATGGCCAACATGTGCCTTGCCGCCTGCTACAAGGTCAACGGCGTTTCCCGTCTGCACGGCGAGATTCTGAAGGACGACCTGTTCCACGACATCTATACCCTCCGGCCGGAGCGCTTCACCCATGTGACCAACGGCATTGACCACCGCCGCTGGCTTGCCCAGATCAACCCCGGCCTTCACGGCCTCATCTGCGAGCTGCTGCAGGGCGAAGAGTATCTGACCCGGCCCGAGGAGCTGAGCCGCCTGGCGGACTTTGCCTCCGACAGCGAGGTGCGGCGCCGTGTCAACGCCATCAAGCTGGACAACAAGCAGCGCCTGGCCCGCTTTGTGGAGCGCAACAATCACGGCTTCCGGCTGAACACCGAGGCCATCATGGACGTGCAGGTCAAGCGTCTGCACGAGTACAAGCGCCAGCTGCTGTGCGCCATGCGCATCGCAAGCCTGCAGATGCAGCTGCACGACAACCCGAACATGGACTTTGTGCCCCGTACCTTCGTCTTCGGCGCCAAGGCAGCCGCCGGCTACAAGACCGCCAAGCGCATCATCGAGCTGCTGCTGTCCATGGCGGACGATATCAACAACGACCCCGTCTGCAAGGGCAAGCTCCAGGTCTGCTTTGTGGAGAACTACCGGGTCTCCGCGGCGGAGGCCATCGTGCCCGCCGCCCAGGTATCCGAGCAGATTTCCACCGCCGGCAAGGAGGCCTCCGGCACCGGCTGCATGAAGCTGATGATGAACGGCGCCGTGACCATCGGCACCCTGGACGGCGCCAATGTGGAGATGTACGAGCGGCTGGGCGATGAGAACATGTTCCTCTTCGGCCTGCACACCGATGAGATTGCCCGCCTCCGTTCCAACGGCTACGACCCCGCGGCCATGGCCAACGCCGACCCGGAGATCCGCCGGATATTCGACCGCTTCAGCCAGGGCTTTGCCGACGGCAAGAGCTATTCCGACCTGGTGTCCGGCCTGCTGTACGGCGGCGACCAGTACATGCTGATCGCGGATTACCGCGCCTACGCAAACTGCCAGGCCAACCTTTACGAGCGCATCGCCGACGAGGACGAGCGTGCCCGTCTGGCCATCATGAACACGGCCCAGAGCGGCTTCTTTGCCGCCGACCGTGCCATTGAAGAGTACGCAAAGAACATATGGGGAATGCGCTGAATTCCCCTCTTCGCGTCGCCGTGATCGGCGTCGTGAACATGGACATCGGCGGCCGGCCCAACCG
>CAMVIC010000108.1 GCA_947167435.1 uncultured Clostridia bacterium
AGGGGCGAGCAAAACGGCTTTTGATATTGTTATTACTCCGGCTGTACAAGTCTCATCATTTGGAATTGTTTATTTGCCGGAGTAATATGCTGTCAGCAAGTATATCACATTTATGAGGCAGGGAAAAGAGGCTGCGGAGCCAATCCTGCCCGGGGGAAATACTCTGGCGGGGCGCTTTGATGAGGCAAAACAATGCAGATATGGAAGACGCGGAGCTGTATCTTTTAGCCTATGGAGTGGGCAATCATACAGTGGAGCGGCTTCTATGGAGCGAAGCGATATCCTGTGGTGCGCGTTCCCGGCAGCGACTCGCTGCCGGTGCCTTTTTCAGGGAGTTGCTCTAATGCCTCTCAAATATCCTGTCAGTCTCTGGGTTGAATGCGGGCCTGCTTTCCCCAGTCGGGGAAGGGCGCGTTCCCGTACAAAAGCCACAGCACGGGGATCCCGTGGGCATCCTCTTCCGCCGGATAGTCGCCGAGCCCGTCCGTGATGATCACAACGCACTCCGGGGGCTTTGAAAAAAAGCGGTCGATATAGCGGAAGATGCAGCCGAAGTCTGTGCCGCCGGTGGTCCTGGGCCGGATTTTCAGAAGCTGCTGGATGGAGCCGAAGGGCGCGGGCGCCGTCACCTGGGTGTCGAAAAAACTCAGCTTGCCCTGCAGGGCGCCGTCGTACTGCTCGATGGCGGCGCAGATTTCGGCATAGACGTCGGCGATCGTGTCGTCGCCGACGGAGCCGGAGCTGTCCACCATGAAAAGGATATCCCGCAGAGAGCGCTCCGTCAGGTTGAAGTCCGGCAGGAAGAAGCCGCTGTCGGCAAAACGGCGGTCCGGCGGCAGAAAGGAGTAGTCGTTGAGCTCCTCCTGCAGAAAGCAGTCCAGAATCTTTCGCCACTCCAGACGGGCGGAGCCCACGCCCTTCCAGATCCGCTCCAGCAGATCAAGCTGCTGGGGCGAGTCGGAGTCCATGGTTTCGATCATGTCCAGCAGCCGGTCGATGGCGGCGTCCAGCGCGTCTTCATAGTTGTCGCTGCGGTTGTCGGAATCGGGGGGCGGCGGCTCCGGGTCCTCCCGGTCGCCGCCCGCTTCGGCCACGGCTGCGCCCTGGGGGACCTCTCCGTATCGGACCTGTATGGTTTCCGGTTTGTTCTCTTCCGGCTGCTCCAGCAGCTCGTCATAGCCGGGGAAAAGAATCAGCGTGCCGGTTTCCGGCAGCGTCCGCCCGCCCCAGAAGGCGTCTGAGTCGATCAGAAACCGGCGCCGCTGGGCGGGCGGCATGGCGCCGGGATCAAAGGGAACCTCCCGATAGGCCTCCAGCGGCTCCAGGGCGTTTCCCTCATGCCGGGGGAAATAGGTCCGGTGGGGGAGCTTTCCGATGTGGGGCAGCTCCTCCGCGTCCCAGCCCCGGTCGCGCAGAACCGAGCAGGCGATAATGTCGCAGGCGTGATGAAAGCGCTCCCCGGAAAAGAAAGCCGGGCGCCTGGTATCCTCCAGCACGATGTGGAGCACTTCATGGCTGAGAATGTAGTCCGTCTCTTCCTTGTCCAGCTTCTGGAACCAGTCCGGGTCGAAGAAGATCGTCCGGCCGTCGGTGGAGATCCGGCAGACCTCTTTCGTGGCGATGAAGCGCAGATACATCAGAACCATGGCGACGGCCGGGTCACGGACCATCAGCCGCGCCCGGGACCGGCGGATCTGCTGTCGCAGCCGTTCCTGCCGCTTGGGCGTCATAGCTCGTTTTCCTCCTCATGGAAGGTGACCCACTGGGAGTAGGTCTTGTTCCGCTTCAGCTTCTGCCTGACGGAGAGCAGCCGGTAGTAGTCGCTGAAGAGGCGGAAGCGGAACTCGATGGGCATGGCGCAGGCGAAGTCGACGGAATAGCCCAGCTCCGTCTCCGTGGCGCCCTTCCTGGCATAGTCCGTCATCGCCGCAACCGTGGCGTACAGCAGCTCCGGCCGGTCGGGGGGCGGGCAGGGCCTTGCCGTGAAGATCTGCTCCATGGGGGGAATGCGGCTGGTGACCTCGCACCAGGTGCGGAAGGCGGCGGCCGTGTCGGTGCCGATACAGCCGGCGACCAGGGGATAGACCCGGGTGACGTCGTCGGAGACGGAGCGGAGGATGTTGCTGACCATCTCCCAGGAGCGGGGCGTCGGAAAGGCGAGACTGTCCTCCCCGGGATCAAAGCGGGTGAGGGAGGAGGAATTATAGTCCAGGTATCCCATCACAAGGGGGTGGATATTCGCCTGAAGCGCCCACTCGTGCCAGCTTGCGGCATCCCCCTTGATTTCAATGTGGCAGAGCCGGTTTGCCAGGGCCTTGGGCATGTTGAAGGCGACGCTCCGGTCGGTGACGCGGTTGCCGGCGGCGATGACGATGCAGTTTTCCGGCAACCGGTGCTCCCCGACCGTCCGGTCCAGGGTGATCTGGTAGGCGGCAGCCTGCACGGACTGGGGCGCGGCGGTGATCTCATCCAGAAAGAGGATGTTGACCACGTCGTCCCCGGCGTCCATGTCAAAGATCTTCGGCCGCAGCCAGACGGCCAGGGTCTTTTCGGCGTTTGCCGTGGGAATGCCCCGCAGGTCCACGGGGTTGAACAGAAGCAGGCGCACGTCCGTGACCACAACCCGCTTCCCGGTCCGCTGCCGGAGGGCCTCCGCAATCTGCCGCACGCCCTGGGATTTGCCGACGCCGGGAGGCCCCCAGAGCATGACAGAGGGAAACTTATAACGGCAAGGATACCCGCGACAAGGCGCAGGGGACAGCCCGATTGAATCAGCCCGGAAAAGGCATCCGAAAGCAGGGCCGCCATCTGCCCCACCGTAAGCTGTACCAGTCCGTTACTCTGTGTCAGCATCTGTACCGACTCCTTCCGTTATTGCAGCATAACATGAAATGCATTCATTTGCGGTGCATAGTTCGGTTTTTATCTTCTGCCAGGATAAGCGTATCAAAAACAGTGTCCCATAAAACGGACTATAGGATATGCTGCCCGCGCTTCCGGGTCCGGACGGCAGGCGGCAGGTATGAAAAATCAGCCGCGCAGGGGATGAAGCTTCATCTGCCTGGCAGCTGATCGGCGCATGGCCGGGCGACTTATTTCGTTTCCTCCACAAGCTCCAGCCCGGGCTGATTTGCCCGGAGCCAGGGCAGAATCTCGTCCGCGTACCGCTTTGCCGCGGAGATGACGATCCCCGTGCGGTCGCCGGATACGAAGACCAGGCTCTCCCGAAAAACGCGTACCAGGGCAACGTTGTCCCAGCCCAGCTTTACGATCTGGGAGCCGCCCTTGTTGAGCTCCACCCCCGTGTCGTCAAGGGTCAGCACCGAAGTGCGGGAATCGGCCAGCATGGCCCGGAGCATCTTATGCAGGAGATAAAGATACGCCGCGCACAGCACCACCGCCGTGCCGAGAAGGCCGATGACGGCATAGTCCCAGGACTCCAGGCCCCGGGAGAGCGCCATCACCAGCAGCAGAACCAGAAAGGCCGCCCCCAGAATCAGCAGAAGGGTGAACTGCCGGAAATAGTCCCGGAGCCGGTAGCTGTGGTTCTTGAGAAGATAGCGGTACTGGGCGGAGACGTTTACGGTCTCGCGATAAAAGGCTTCGCTGCCTTTTTCGGGTATCTCGATTTTCATGAGCTGCTCTCCCTTTCCAAGAGATTTGTCCGTATTATACCATGAAAGAAACGGCCTGAGAAGAGGGGAGGCCGCGCTGCCGCCTGCACGTCGCTGCGGCAAGGGAGGAAGAGGCCGCCCCGGGGCCGGCAATCCCCGCTGTCGGCAGAGCCATATGGACTCTCTCAACAGCGGAAAAACGCCGTTTTGCCGCTGCTTTCGTTATTTTTACCAAGTGCCGCCGATAAAATTTGGCTCCTGTGAAGACAGGGGCCTGATTGAATGCGGAATGCGGCTATGTTAAAATATTCATAAGCTGGTATAAGCACCAACAGAAACGGACAAAAACGAAGAAGGAGGTAAAATATGGCGCACAGACCAAATATCCTGAAGCTGGCAACCAAGATCAGCCTGGAGAGCCTGACCTACACCGGCATCACCTACGATGACCCGGAGTATATGCTGCTGGAGCCCATCGTGGACGACGACATGTGCCAGATTATGATGCACATGCGTCTGGAAGCCAACCGCACGGCGGAGGAGATTGCCCGCCGGGCCAAAAAGGACCTGGACTTTACCCGGAAGCAGCTGGAGAAGCTGCGCGTCGCCGGCGTCATCCGCAGCCGCACGGTGGACGGCAAGACCTGCTGGTACTATCCCATCTGGGTGCCCGGCATCATGGAGGGCGTGCTCTCCAACCGGGAGCAGTGCGACCGGTATCCCGTGCTGGGTGAGTGCTTCGAGCGCTACACCCGGGAGCGGGTGTCCATGCTGGCGCCCTTTATGGACGTGGGCATGAACCTGATGCGCGTCATCCCCGTGCAGAGCGCCATCGAGAACAACACCCGCAAGGCAAGCTATGACGAGGTGCACCGGATTATCGAGGACGCCTGGGCCGTGTCGGTGGGGCCCTGCTCCTGCCGGCGGGCCCGCAGGCTGATGGGGGAGGGCTGCGGCCACCTGGAAGAGGACATGTGCATGTACGTAAACGACAATGCCGTGAACTATTCCGAGACCGGCGCCCACCGGCTCATCTCCAAGGAGGAGGCCTATGAGATCCTCAAGAGGGCCGAGGACAACGGCCTGGTGCATGAGCTGAACGTGACGCCGGGCTATGACGACACCACCGCCATCTGCAACTGCTGCGGCTGCTCCTGCTTTGCCCTGCGCATCGCGGAGTATTTCCGCACGCCGGACGCCATCCGTACCAATTACGTCGCCAGAGTGGACAAGGACAAGTGCGTCGCCTGCGGCCAGTGCGTGGAGAACTGCCAGCTCAACGCGGTCAAGCTGGGGCAGAAGCTGTGTCCGCGCCCCACAAACGAGGAGCGGCCGGCGGAGACCGCCCGCAACACCCTCTGGGGCAGCAAGCGCTATAACCCGGACTTTCGCACCAACCGCACCGACGTGATGCCGGAGGGCACAGCCCCCTGCAAGGCGGCATGTCCCGCCCACGTGCCGGTGCAGGGCTATATCCGCCTGGCCGCCGAGGGCCGCTATGCAGAGGCGCTGGAGCTGATCAAGAAGGAAATTCCCTTCCCGGCGGTCTGCGGCAGAATCTGCAACAAGAAATGCGAAGAGGCCTGCACCCGGGGCGAGATGGACGCCCCCGTGGCCATCGACGAGATCAAGAAATTCATCGCCCAGCAGGAGCTTGACAGCGCCACCCGCTACGTCCCGCCCATGATCAACCAACTGGGCAAGCCCTATCCCGAACAGATCGCCGTCATCGGCGCGGGACCGGCCGGATTGAGCTGCGCCTATTACCTGGCGGCCAAGGGCTATCCCGTTACGGTCTTTGAAAAGGAGCAGGAGCTGGGCGGCATGCTGACCCTGGGCATTCCCTCCTTCCGCCTGGAGAAGGACGTGATCAAGGCCGAGATCGACGTGCTGCGCGAGCTTGGCGTCACGTTCAAAACCGGCGTGGAGGTCGGGAAGGACGTGACGTTGGACTCCCTCCGGGGAGAGGGCTTCAAGGCCTTTTATCTGGCCGTGGGCGCGTCGAAGGGGGCGAAGCTCTCGGTGCCCGGCGAGAAGCTTGCAGGCGTCATGAGCGGCATCGACTTTTTGCGAGAGGTCAATCAGGGCCGCAAGCCCGCCATCGGGGACCGGGTCGCCGTCATCGGCGGCGGCAACGTGGCGATGGACGTGGCCAGGGCGGCCGTCCGCCTGGGCGCGGAGGTCACGGTATACTATCGGCGGAGCGAGGCAGAGATGCCTGCGGACCGGGACGAGCTGGCCGAGGCCAGGGAGGAGGGCGTGCGCTTCCGCTTCCTGGCGTCTCCCGCGGAGATTCTGGGCGAGGGCAGCGTTGCGGCGTTGAAGCTTGAAAAAACGGAGCTGGGCGAGCCGGAC
>CAMVIC010000109.1 GCA_947167435.1 uncultured Clostridia bacterium
TTTTTCGCCTGACCAGGCGAAAAATCAGAGGGGAAAGCCCCTCTGAACTCCCCTTGACATGGAGTAGATTGAATCGCTATCTGGAAACGCCTTTACCCAGGCGGAACGAACACGGTATAAGCGTAGATTTTTACAGAAATACCCCACAGGAGGCGCCTATGTACAAGCCCCTTGCAGATGAAATCCGCCCGGCCTCACTGGAGGACGTGGTGGGACAGAAGCATATTCTCGGCCCCAACGGCATGCTCCGCCGCATCGTGGAAAGCGGGCAGATTCCCAACATGATTTTTTACGGGCCCTCAGGCACCGGCAAGACCACCGTGGCCCGCATCATTGCCGAGCGCACCAACCGCAGCCTGCGCAAGCTCAACGCCACCACCGCCGGCATCGCGGACATCAAGCGCATCATCGACGAGCTGGACACCCTCCTGGCCCCGGGCGGCGTGCTGCTGTATCTGGACGAGATCCAGTATTTCAACAAAAAGCAGCAGCAGTCCCTGCTGGAGTTTATCGAGGACGGGCGCATCACCCTGATCGCCTCCACCACCGAAAACCCCTATTTCTGCGTGTTCAACGCGATTCTGAGCCGCTCCACGGTTTTCGAGTTCAAACCGGTCGGCCCGGAGGAGGTGGAGAAGGCGGTGCAGCGGGCCGTGGCCATCCTGAACGGGCGGCGGGAGAAGCCGCTGCAGCTGGAAGACGGCGTCACCCGGCGCATTGCCCTCTCCTGCGGCGGGGACGTGCGCAAAGCCATCAACGCGGTGGAGCTGCTGTTTTCCGCTTCCGGGGACCGAGACAGCGTCAGCATGGAGGACGTACTGGCCATCTCCCAGCGCAGCGCCATGCGCTATGACCGGGACGGGGACGACCACTTTGACATTCTCTCCGCCCTGATGAAGTCCCTGCGGGGCTCGGACCCGGACGCGGCGCTGCACTATCTGGCACGACTTCTGGAGGTGGGGGACCTGACCGGCGCCTGCCGCCGGATCCTCTGCTCTGCCAGCGAGGATATCGGCCTTGCCTGGCCCCAGGCGGTGCCCATCGTGAAGGCCTGCGTGGATTCGGCGCTGCAGCTGGGCCTGCCGGAGGCGCGGCTGCCCCTGGCGGAGGCCTGCATCGTCCTGGCCACCGCGCCAAAATCCAATTCCGGCGTCATGGCCATCGACGCGGCCCTGGCGGACGTGCGCGCCGGCCGCACCGGCAGCATCCCCCGGGAGCTGCAGAACGTGCACGCCGACGGCACCGGCTTCGAGCGGGAGCAGGGCTATCGGTATCCCCACGATTTCCCGGGCCACTGGGTCAGACAGCAGTACCTGCCCGACGAGCTGCGAAACGCCCGTTACTACGAGTACGGCGACAACAAGACCGAGCAGGCCGCCAGGCGGTACTGGGACGAGATCAAGAAATAGTGGCTGGTAGTTAGTAGATAGTAGTAAGAGAACGGTCGGAAGACGATAAGGAGCGGAAATGGATATACAGGTCGGCGATATTCTGACCATGAAGAAGGCCCATCCCTGCGGCAGCCGGGAGTGGCAGGTGCTGCGCATCGGGGCGGATTTCAAGCTCCGCTGCCTGGGCTGCGGCCACGAGGTCATGGGCGCCCGGCAGAAGTTTGAGAAAAGCGTCCGCCAGGTGAAACGGGAGGAAAAACAGGTGTGAACGTCTGCTATATCCTCCGCTGCGCCGACGGCAGCCTGTACACCGGCTGGACCAACAACCTGGAAAAGCGGCTGCGGGCCCACAACGGAGGCACCGGCGGGAAATACACCCGCGCCCGCCGCCCGGTGAAGCTGGTGTATGCCGAGCAGTTCGACACCCGGCAGGAGGCCATGAGCCGGGAATGGCACATCAAGCGCCTGAGCCGGGCGGAGAAGCTGCAGCTGATCGATGCGGCAGGCCTGTGACGGACTTTTGAGACAGCCCTTTTGCGATTTCTCATATTGTTTCCAATTCTGAAATAATTTGGTTGTAATCTTAACAAGGGTGTAGTAAAATATAAGTCGATACAGGGCGGAAAGCCGCAGGAGCAGGCGCTGCCTTCCTGCGGCTTCGCCCTACAAACAGATTATTTTTGGAGGTATGCGCTATGAAAAATCTTTCCCGCCGCGAGTTCCTGAAGGGGACCGCGGCAGCGGGCCTTGGCCTGGCTGCCACCCAGCTTTTCGGCGTGAAAGCCCTGGCCGAGTCCGAGTTCACCTTTAAGCCCGGCACCTATCAGGCCACTGCCTACGGCAACCTGAGCTATGTGACCGTGGAGTGCACCTTCAGCGAAACCGCGCTGACCGACGTGCAGATTATCTCCCAGAACGAGACCCCCATCCTCTTCTCCCAGGTACAGGAGAAGCTGATCCCCGCCATCATCGAAAACCAGGCCGGCGGCCTGGACGGCATCACCGGCGCCTCCAACTCCTCCCGCGCAGTTAAGGAAGCCATTGCCGACTGCGTGGCCCAGGCCGGCGGCGACAAGGAAGCCTGGCTTGCCAAGACCGTCACCGCGGTGGCCGGCTCCGACGAGACCTATGATGTGGACGTCTGCGTGGTTGGCTGCGGCGGCTCCGGCTTCATGGCCTCCATCACCGCAGGCAAGCTTGGCGCCAAGGTGCTGACCATCGAGAAGGCCAGCTCCGTTGCCGGCGTCAACGGCATCAAGGTCTCCGGTCCCTTCGGCGTGGACACCTCCGTGCTGCACGCCCGTGAAGGCGGCACCACCCTGGAAGTGGACGAGGTTTTCCAGCATGTGATGAACTACACCCACTGGACCCCCAACCCCGCCCTGATGCACCGCTGCCTGGACGAGAGCAAGAACGCGGTGGAGAACCTGGTGGAGATGGGCTATGTCATGCAGGAGGCCAACTTCCGCTTTGAGACTCCCTTCTATCAGGAGAAGGGCGGCTTCCACCTGATCACCAACAGCCTGGACGAGCGCGTGGAGCTGTGGAACAAGGCCCTGGAGGACGCGGGCGTTGAAGTGCTCTTCAACACCACCGCCACCGGACTGCTGATGGACGGCGACAAGGCCGTTGGCGTCACCGCCAAGAAGGCGGACGGCACCAGCGTGACCGTCAACGCCAAGGCAGTCATCATCGCCTCCGGCGGCTACCTGGGCAACCGCGACCTGCAGGAGAAGTTCCTCAAGACCCGCAACCTGAATGCCGCAGCGGGCGGCAACAGCCTCTGCACCGGCGACGGCATCATGATGGCCGAGGATGCGGGCGCTGTGCTCTGCAAGACCTTCGGTTACTGCCCCTGCGAATACGGCGGAACCAACTCCAAGGCCTCCCGTCCCGCCAAGCAGGACAAATACGACCAGAACCTGGCCTTCAAGTTCGGCCTCTACGGCAACCTGCTGGTGGACGCCGAGGGCAAGCGCTTCATCAACGAAGGCCTGCTGTGCGACTACCCCATGAGCTACGGCTCCGAGCAGATCGTGCTGAACGCCCCCTGGTACGGCATCGTGGACCAGGCCTACGTGGACGCCATGAGCACCATCGGCCTGTATGACTATACCATCGCCAAGGGCGCCGAGCCCGTGGAAGGAAAGTGGTTCATCGGCAACTACTTCAAGGGCCGCATCCTGGACAAGCTGCCCGAGGACATTGAGGAAGGCATCCGCGAGGGCTGGCTGGCCAAGGCCGATACCCTGGAGGAGCTGGCCGAGGCCTTTGGTCTGACCAACCTGCCCGAGACCGTCGCCCAGTACAACGAGTACTGCGACAAGGGCGTGGACGAGCAGTTCGGCACCAACCCCTGGTACCTGAGCAAGGTGGAGAAGGGACCCTTCTACGCCGTACAGTGCGAGCCCTCCGCCTGGAGCACCTTCGGCGGCATCCGCACCGACGACAAGCTGCGCGCCCTCAAGGCGGACAACACCCCCATGCAGGGCCTGTACGTGGTCGGCACCGACAACGGCTCCCTGTACTACAGCCCCTACTATGACGTGCCCGGCTACTGCTACGGCCTGTGCATCGACTCCGGCTATATCGCCGCCAACGAGGCGCTCTCGTACATCCAGGAGTAAGCTTTCGCAAGTTCATAAGGATCCACAAAACGAACCCCCTTGCCGGATTTCGGCAAGGGGGTTCAGACTGCAGAGGTGGTCCGTCTCTGTTATCGCGAACCGGTGACCTGTGTCACTGCAAAGCAAGGATCACGTTACACGCTTCCCGCGCGTCGCGCAGATGTGGCTATCTGGATCCAAAAAACGGACTATTGTGTCAACAGCAGCACAGGATTATTCTGGAAAAACCGATTTGACAACTCTGAAATGCGATCTCCCGATAGCGTACGGAAAGTACGTCTTGCGGAAAATGCCGCTTGTCTTTTGCGGCTGTGTTCGTTATACTGAAAATCACCTCAGAGGCTGGTTTCTGCTCCGGCGCAGAATAGGATGGATCGGGCCGGAGCGGGAATAAAACCGGGGAAGCGCTGATGAAACGACAGATGCAGAGAGATGCTTCGCGCCTTCCCTGACGCTGTTTTCCCGCCGCCGACGCGGCATATAACACGAAAGAATGAGCGCCTTCCGGAGTCCGGGAAACGGAAGCCGGAAAGCGCACGGAGAGGGAAGGATGGAGAACCTGACAAAACGGGAGCAGGGTCAGCTGCTGGACTGCCTGCTGGATATGGGAGAGCTGCTGTTGGACGCGGGGGCGGAGGTCAGCCGGGTGGAGGACACCCTCAGCCGGGTGGGCAGAGCCTATGGAGCCCGGCGGATGGACGTGTTTGTGATTACCTCCATCATCAGCATGACCATGGAGTTTCCCGATGAGGAGGCGGCGACGGAGACCCGGCGCATCCATTCCGGCAGCAGCACGGACTTTGTCCGGCTGGAAAGACTCAACGAGCTGAGCCGGGAGTGCTGCACGGCCCCCCTTCCTCTGCCGGAGCTGCGCGCCCGGGTGGACCATATCGCCGCGGGCCGCAAGCCCTTCCGGGTGATCTGGAGCGGCAGCGTGCTGGCAGCCGGGGCCTTTGCGGTTTTCTTCGGCGGCACGATCTGGGACGGCCTGGCCGCGGCGGTGTTCGGCCTGGGCATCTGCCTGCTGCAGCGCTGGCTGGACCGGACGGAGCTGAACCCTGCGGCGATGAACCTGCTGATCTCGCTGCTGGTGGGGCTTGGCGTGGGCGCCGCGGCGAAGCTGATTCCCGGCCTGCACATGGACATGATCCTGATCGGGGACATCATGCTGCTGATTCCGGGCCTTGCCATGACCAACGCCATCCGCAACATTCTCCTGGGCGACACCATCTCCGGTGTGGTGCGCCTGGCGGAGAGCCTGCTCTGGGCCATGGCCCTGGCGGGCGGCATCATGATGTCACTGCTGCTGATGGAAGGCATTCTGTGAGAGGGGGGAGACGCAGATGAAGGAAACGATCATACAGCTTGTGACAGCCTTTCTGGGCTCTCTGGGCTTTTCCCTGCTCTTCGGCATGCGACGGCGGCACCTGTTGCCGGCCTCCCTGGGCGGCATGCTGGCCTGGGGCGTGTATCTGCTGGCAGACAGCGCCCGGTGGATCGAAGGGGATTTTATTCCCTATCTGCTGGCCTCGGCCTTTGCAGTGCTCTATGCGGAGCTGATGGCCCGCCTGCGCAAAAGCCCAACCACGCTATTTGTCATCCCGGCAATTCTGCCGCTGGTGCCCGGCGGCTCCCTGTACTACGCCATGAGCCATGCGGTGCGCGGGCAGATGGGCGCGGCAGGGCAGTATGGGCTGCAGGCGCTGAAGCTGGGCCTTGCCATCGCGGCGGGCATCAGCGTCATGGTGGCCCTGCGGGAGATTCGGGCCAGACGCTGAAAACGGAGACACAGGAGACATACAGGAATACAGGATAAGCCCCGCTGTGCGCGTCACAGCGGGGCTTGAGACTGTCAAAACAGTCTGCAAAAGAGGAAGGACAACAGAGCCGCGGGGGAGCGCGAGGGGGCAAGGCCCGCCTCGC
>CAMVIC010000110.1 GCA_947167435.1 uncultured Clostridia bacterium
GTGGAGTTCACAGGCGGAGACGTGGAAGAGATTCTGGAGAAGATTGAAGAATGAGCACGGCGGTGAACGGATTTGATAGAGATTTCTTCGGCTATTGAGGCGATATTGTTTGCGGCGGGGGAGAGCGTTCCCATCGCCCGCCTGTCTCTTGTGCTGGGCGCAGAGGAAAAAGAGATTATAAGGGCGGCGGAGGAACTGGCCGAGTCCTACCTTCGACAGGAGAGAGGAATGCGGATCCTCCGGCTGGAGGACAAGCTTCAGATGTGCTCGGCACCGGAATATGCACCCTTTATCATTAAAACTCTTGAGCAGCGCAAACCGCCCATGCTGTCACAGCCGGCGTTGGAGACTCTGGCAATCGTAGCCTATTTTCAGCCGGTGACCCGGGCATATATCGATAAAATCCGCGGAGTGGACAGCGCCTATACCGTCAGCGTTCTGCAGGAGCGGGGCCTGATCGAAATCTGCGGCAGGCTGGACGTGCCGGGGCGGCCGTCCATCTTCCGCACGACGGACGTTTTCCTGCGTACAATGGGCATCCGGGAGCTGTCTGAGCTGCCCCCGTTGCCGGATATGACGCAAAGCGAAGGCGTGGAAAAACTCCAGCATGCCATAGACGAACTGCAAAATGCCGCCCTTGAGGGCCAGATCTCCATGAGTGAGATTATGGCCAAAGAGACTGGGGAGTGATGGAAATTGGTTGCCCTGATCATTCTTGGCGTCCTGATACTGCTCATCGCTGCTGTGCTGCTGATTCCGGTGGGCGTGGACGTGTATTTCGAGGATGACGTGTTTCGTCTCTCTGCCAAGGCCGCCGGAATGCTGATTCAGCTCTTCCCGCGCCCGCCGGCGGACGAATCCAAACCGAAGAAAGAGAAAAAACCGAAAAAAGAGAAAAAGCCCAGGGAGCCAAAACCGGAGCAGGCGAAGAAAAAACGGAAGCTGAGCTTTACCAGGGATGAAATCTTCGAACTGATCCGTACGGTATTGAAAGGCATTGGGCGTTTCGGACGGAAACTGAAGGTAGACCGCTTCCTGCTGCACTATGTGGCGGCGGGATGGGATCCTTACAACACGGCCATGAGCTTCGGCTATGTGAACGCTGCGCTGAATACCTTGGCACCCATGTGTGCCCAGCGTTTTACCGTAAAAGACTGCAGCGTATGGACTGCGGTGGACTTCAACGAGAACTGGCCGAAGCTGGACTTCGGTCTGACCATGACCATACGGATCGGACAGATTCTCGGCGTGGGCCTGTCCATCGGAATCGGCGCTTTGAAGATTCTTCTGCGAAGCCGCAAGCGGCAGAAACAGGAGGCCGCAGACAATCCGCGGATTCCGCCAACCGGCGACGGCGGCGGAGAAATGACAGATCATAACACAACGATTATACAGGAAGAGGAAAGGATGGCAGCAAATGGATAACATCAATCCGATCGGCGAACTCATGCAGACCACCATGGAGAATGTCAGGAATATCCTCAAGGTCGACACGGTTGTAGGCGACCCCATCTATACGCCCGACGGGATTACACTGGTTCCCATTTCCCGCATCAGCGTCGGCTTCGGCGGTGGCGGTGTGGAATTCGGCAACAGGAAAGGCGGAGATGCCAAGCCATATGGCGGCGGCAACGCCACCGGCGTCAAGATTGACCCCATCGGCTTTCTGGTGATCAAGGACGGGTCCGTACGCATGATCAACGTGACGCCTCCGGCCAATACCACTGTGGATCGACTGATCGATATGGTGCCGCAGGTTATGGATCGGGTAGACGCTTTTATTGAAAAGAACAAGCAGGAAAAATAAAGGATAAGCACTGCCCGGAAGGGCGGTGCTTATTAATAAACAGAGAGAAATCACACATAAATGGAACGAATACAGAAAATCCTTTCCGCCTCCGGAATCATGTCCCGCCGCGCCGCAGAGGTCTGCATTTCCGAGGGGCGCGTAACAGTCAACGGACAGACGGCCGCTTTGGGCGACAAGGCGGATCCGGAACGGGACCGGATTCTGGTGGACGGCAGGGAACTGTCGCCCGTCGGGGAAAAACTGTATATTATGCTGAATAAGCCCCGGGGCTATGTGACCACCCTGAAAGACGAAAAGGGGCGGAAAAACGTGGCGGAACTGGTGCAGAACCTGGGCTGCCGGGTATATCCCGTGGGTCGACTTGACCTGGATTCGGAAGGCTTGCTGCTGATGACCAACGACGGGGAATTTGCCAATGCTGTGGCGCATCCTTCCCACGAGGTGGACAAGGTGTATCATACCTGGGTCCGGGGAGATAATCTGGAAGAAAAACTGGAGCGGCTGCGTGCGCCTATGCAGATTGACGGCTATGCAGTTCGCCCCGCGCAGGTGGAGCTGCTGGAACGGCTTCCCGGCGGCGCACTGCTGTCGGTGACCATCCATGAAGGGCGAAACCGCCAGGTGAGAAAGATGTGCCGGCAGGCCGGGCTGCAGGTGAGCAGACTGCGCCGGGTTGCGGAAGGCGGCGTCCGTCTGGGCAATCTGAAGACCGGACGGTGGCGTCATCTGACGGCGGCAGAGCTGGAGCAGCTGCGAGGATGAAGATGGAAAAAGACGAACGGATGCAGTGTTGGGACATTGTGGTAATCGGCGGAGGGGCCGCCGGCCTTATGTGCGCGGCAACTGCCGCTGGCCGCGGATTGCGTGTGTGCCTGCTGGAGCCAAACCAGAAGCTGGGACGGAAGCTGCGCATCACCGGGAAAGGTCGCTGCAACCTTACAAATAATTGCGATATCCGGGAGTTTATGGCCAACATCCCGGGGGACGGGCGCTTTTTATACAGCGCTGTCAACCGCCTGGCGCCCGCAGATGTGATGGCTTTTTTTGAAAACCAGGGCCTGCCGCTGAAAACCGAGCGGGGCAGCCGGGTATTCCCCGTGTCGGACAATGCAAACGACGTTGCGGATACCCTGGCCAGGCTGTGCCGGCAGCGCGGCGTGCAGCTTCTGCACAGCGCGGCCCGGGAAATCCTGACTGCGGACGGCGCAGTGACCGGCGTGAAGACGAAAGAGGGAGAACTTGCGTGCAGAGCGGCGGCTGTCTGTACAGGCGGACTGTCCTATCCGCTGACCGGCTCCACCGGGGACGGATACCGTTTCGCAAAGGCCCTCGGTCATACGGTAACGCCCTGCAGGCCCTCTCTGGTCCCCCTTGAGAGCGGCGACGACTGGTGCGCCGAAATGCAGGGCTTTGCCCCCAGAAATGTGACCCTCTCCGCCTATGAAAACGGGAAACTGATTTTCCGGGAGCTGGGGGAGATGCTGTTCACCCACTTCGGGGTCTCCGGACCGCTGGTCCTTTCCGCCAGCGCAAAGATGAGGCGCATGGACAGCGCAGAGTATACGCTGTGCATCGACTTCAAGCCTGCGTTGGATGAAAAAAAGCTGGATAACCGTATCCTCCGTGATTTTGAAAAATACGCAAACCGCGCCCTGAAAAACGCTCTGGGAGATCTGGCGGGGAAATCCATGATTCCGGTGCTTGTCCGCCTTTCGGGAATCCCGGAGGAAAAACCGGTCCGGGAAATCACCCGTGAAGAGCGGCTGCGGCTGGTGAAGCTCTTGAAAGCCTTTCCGGTCTCCGTCTCCGGCTTTCGTCCCATCGACGAGGCCATCGTGACCGCCGGCGGCGTCAGCACGCGGGAGATCAATCCCCGTACCATGGAATCCAAGCTGGTGAGCGGTCTTTACTTTGCCGGGGAGGTACTGGATCTGGACGCATATACCGGCGGCTTCAATCTGCAGATCGCCTGGTCCACCGGCTATGTGGCCGGAAACTCTGTTTGAAAGGATAGCTTGATATGAACGGACATTTTGCAATAGCCATTGACGGTCCCTCCGGGGCGGGGAAGAGCAGCCTGGCCAGACGCTGCGCCTCATCGCTGAGCTTTCTGTATGTAGACACCGGAGCCATTTATCGGACGGTGGGACTTGCCGCCTGGCGGCAGGGCATCGACCGAAAGAACGAGGAGAAGGTGGCGGCCATGCTGCCACAGCTGGATATCCGTATGGCATATAACGAAAGCGGCGAACAGCGCATGTATTTAAACGGGGAGGATGTGTCCTCAGATATCCGGCTGCCGGAAATCTCCATCTGCGCCTCCGACGTCTCCGCACTGCCGAAGGTACGGTCTTTCCTGCTGGAAATGCAGCGGAAGATGGCCAGGGAGAACAGCGTGATTATGGACGGCCGGGATATCGGGACCGTGGTTCTGCCGGATGCCGAACTGAAAATCTTCCTCACCGCCAGTGCCAGAGCAAGAGCGGAGCGGCGGATGAAGGAGCTTGTCGCAAAGGGCGTTGAGGCAGACTTTGAGGACGTGCTGCGGGATATCGAGTATCGGGATAGACAGGACAGCAGCCGCGCAGCGGCACCCCTGAAGGCGGCAGAGGATGCGGTGACGGTGGACACCACAGAGCTTGATTTTGACGAAAGCTTTGCGCTACTGATGCAGATTATCCGGGACAGGCTGGGATTGAGAACATGAGAGAACTGCGTGTGGCCGAGAGCGCCGGCTTCTGCTTTGGCGTGCAACGCTCGGTGGAGATGGCGGAGAAACTGATCCGCGAACGGGGCGGCTGCGCAAGTCTGGGCCAGCTGATACACAACGAGGACGTGGTCCGCAGCCTGGAGGAGAAAGGGATGCGGGTGATTTCCTCGGCAGAGGAACTGCGGCCCGGCGAGCAGGTGATTATCCGCGCTCACGGCGTTTCGCGGGAGACCTCCCGGGAACTGGAGGCAGCCGGTGCGGAAATCACCGATGCCACCTGCCCCAAAGTGAAGGCCATCCATACCATCGTGAGCAGGGCCGAGGCAGAGGGACGCTTTGTCATCATCATCGGTATGCGCCATCATCCGGAGGTGGAGGCCATCTGCGGCTGGTGCGGCGAGCATGCGGTGTTTGAAAATGCCCCGGAACTGGAAAAATGGCTGGAAGAAAATGAGAATTATTGGAAAAAACCAATAACAGTCGTGGTTCAAACCACGCAAACTCGCAATAATTTTACCGAATGTTGTGATTTAATAAAAAAAAGATGTACAAACGCAAAAATATCTGATACAATATGCCTTGCTACGTTTACGCGGCAGGAAGAGGCGGCACGCCTCGCTGCTGACTGTGATGCAATGGTCGTCATAGGTGGAAAGCACAGTGCGAACAGTGTGCATCTGGCAATGATTTGCCGGGAGCATTGTCCCAATGTTCAGTTTATCGAGAGGACCGAGGAACTGGAACTGAACATGCTGGAAAACGCCGATGTGGTCGGTCTCACAGCAGGGGCATCCACGCCTGCGTGGATAATTAAGGAGGTAAGAAACAAAATGAGCGATGAGATCAAAGTTGAAGAATCCACAGTAGAGAAGGAAATGTCCTTCGACGAAATGCTGGAGGAGACTCTAAAACCTATATATAATGGAGATAAGGTCAAGGGCACCGTCGTGGCAATCACCGGTACCGAGATCAGCGTTGACCTGGGCACCAAGCAGACCGGCGTAATCCCCACCGAAGAGTTTACTGCTGACGGATCCAAGGTGGAAGACGTAATCAAGGTCGGTGACGTGATTGAAGCCGTCGTCATGAGAGTGAACGATGTTGAGGGTGTTGTGACCCTGTCCAAGAAGCGCCTGGATGCCGACAAGACCTGGAACGCCATCGAGGCTGCCGTGGAAGACGGCACCGTGATGGAAGGCGTTGTGACGGAAGACAATAAGGGCGGCGTTGTCGTCAGCGTCAATGGCCTGCGCGTTTTCGTTCCCGCCTCTCAGACCGACCTTCCCCGCGACGCGGAGATGTCCCAGCTGCTTAAGAAGACTGTTCGTCTCAAGATCACCGAGGTCAACAAGGCCCGCAAGC
>CAMVIC010000111.1 GCA_947167435.1 uncultured Clostridia bacterium
TGTGGACGGCGCGGAGGATGGTGACGATCTCGGTCTTGGTGGGCAGGGGGATGGGACCGGAGACCTTCGCGTCCGTGCGCTTGGCAGCCTCGACGATGGTCTCGGCAGCCTTGTCGATGAGCTGGTGATCGTAGGCCTTCAGGCGGATGCGGATCATGTTCTTGTTGGTGCTTGCCATTTGGGTTTTCTCCTTTTCGTACGTTTTTCCGGCGGCATTGGGACCGCCCATGAACTATGCGTACGGATGAAGCCTTTTTCCTATACACACAACCGTGCGTATCAGACCGCGTCCGAAAAACAAACCGGCCTTTGTGGCCGGTCGATCCCCCGTCCGCGCGATATACGCGTGTAACGGGAAGGCTTCAGCCGCCCGATTGCGTATCAGGACCAGCCTGATACCGGACATACTCCACGGAAGTTACCTCGGATGCCCGAGCAATCTCCCGCTTCCTCGCATAATACGCCTGCGCTCTCGCACACGCGCTCTAGCAGTATACCAATATGTAACTATTCTGTCAAGAGTTTTTTCAGTAAAAATAGAGAAATTTTTTCTGTATTTTTGTGCAGGCTTACCGAAGGTCGGGATGCGCGCTTTTCCCGCCGCCGCAATTGATTTTGCCGCCTCTTTATGCTACTATTATATATGTAGAATTATCCCTAAAATCAGGAGGATCTGCCATGCGGCGTTCCACAAAGCCGAACAAAGCCGTCGCAGTCATGCTGCTGGGCATCTTCGCTCTGCTGCTGCTGTTCAATTTTCTCACCGGTCTGCTGGCGGACGACTACATCTTCTCCTTCAGCTATGTGACTTTCAAACGGAATTTTCATATCCGGGATATTTTCCCCTCCCTGCTGGTCATGCGGCAGCAGTTCAACGGCCGGGTCTTCGCCCACTTCTTCGCCCAGCTGTTTCTGATTCTGCCGAAGCCGGTTTTCAATTTCGTCAACGCCGGCAACGCCGCCTTTCTGTTCTGGCTTCTGCACCGCTATGTACGCCGGGGCGACAAAACCCGGGACGCGCTGCTGCTTTTCACGCTTTTCGCTCTCATCTGGCTGCTGCTGCCCGCCTTCGGGCAGGTCTTTGTGTGGCTGACTGGCTCCTGCAACTATTCCTGGACCATGACGGTCTCCTTCCTGTTTCTGGCGCCCTTCTTTTCCCTGTACACCGGGCGGCGGGTGCCGGTGCCGGAGAAGGGCTGGACAAAGGCACTGTATCTGCTGCTGGGCTTTCTGGCCGGAGCCTGGTCGGAAAACGGCGGCCTTGCCCTGCTGTGCGCCTGCTTCTGTTTCCTGTGCCTGAGCTGGCTGCGGGATAAAAAGCCGGACCGCTTTCTGACGGCGGCCTTTCTGGTATCCTGCTGCGGCTTTCTGTTTCTGATGCTCTCCCCCTCGGAGCTGGGGGGGCGCCGGGGTGACCCGGGCGAGAGTACCTTTGCCAAAGCACTGTACAAGGTGCTGGCGCTGCTGCGGGGCCTGCCTCCCTTCGCCTGGCTGCTGCTGGGCGTGCTGGCGCTGGCGCTGGCGGCGGCGGTGGTGCTTTTCATCCGTCGCAGGGACCTGCGCGTGCGGATGGTCACAGGGCTGCTGTGCGCCTGGGCCGGGGTGTTCCTGGTCCATTTCCTGCCGGAAGAGCTGCGGGGCGCCTCCTTCCTGGACGGGGTGCGGATCCTCCTGTCGGACACGAAGGAGAACATGCTGCTTTCCCTGACCCTGTATCTGATCCTGCTGGATCTGGCCTGGGCCCGGAAAGCGGACAGGCGCATCCTGCTGACCGCCCTTGTGCTGGGGCTCTCGGCCCTGGCCTCGGTGCTGGTGTTCATCTTCGCCCTCTACTTCCCTGCCCGCTCCGCCTGCCCCTTCACCTTCTACACGGTGCTGGCGGACGTGCTGCTGCTGGGTGAGCTGACGGAGAAGCGGGGATTGCGCCCGCTGCACCTGACAGCCGGGGTCCTGGCCCTGCTGCTGGCCCTGACCCTGCCCCTGGCCGCGGCGGACGTGGTCCGCACCCACGGCCAGGCGAAGGCGCGGGAGGAGCGGCTGCTCACCGCCGGGGACCGGGGCGAGATGGACGTTCTGGCCGAGCCCATCACCCCGACCCTCAAGCACAACGCCTACTGGCCGGGCGACCAGTCCTATTTTGACCAGGACATCGCCAACTACTATTACATTCATTCCTTCGCCGTGACGGAATACCGGGATTAATCCGTTTTTTCATGAAGCGCCTTTTTATGGGAGCTTACTATATAAGGAGGATTCTTATGAATCCGGATGCCTATCCTTCTCATCGCGCGACCTTGTGTCTGATCTTCGCGCTGCTGGTTTTGCTGCTGAGTCTGATTCCGCTCCTTGCTTTGGGACCCTTCGACGTGCCCAGCGCCGACGACTACACCTATGGCGCCGCCGCCCATCGCGCCTATACGGAGAGCGGTTCCGTGTCCGCGGCGGTGCGTGCTGCCGCGGGTCAGACCGCCGAGACCTACCGCACCTGGCAGGGCAGTTTTTCCGCTGTGTTCCTCATGGCGCTCCAGCCCGCCGTTTTCGGGGAGCGGCTCTACGCTTTGACGCCGCTGCTGATCCTCGCCTCCCTGCTTCTGGGGAGCTTTTGCCTGTGCCTGGCGGTGTTCACCGATCTCTTCGGTCTGCCCCGGGCACTGAGCGGCTGCGTGGGCGCCCTGTGTTCCCTGCTGTGTATCCAGCTTTTGCCGTCCCCGGTTCAGGGCTTCTACTGGTATAACGGCGCGGTGTATTACAGCTTTTTTCACGGCCTTGCGCTTGCGTCCGTCGCGCTGGCCATCCGTCTGCTCCGCCGCGGCGGGGCGGGGCGGAGCCTGCTTCTCTGCCTGCTGGCCCTGTTTCTGGGCGGCGGCAACTACGTGACTGCCCTGAGTCTGAGTATCGTCGCCTTCGCGGCTCTGGCTCTGCTCCTGCTGATGCGGGACCGGGCCTGGCTCCGTCTGCTGCCGGCTCTGTTCTGCCTGCTGCTCAGCTTTTCGTTCAGCATTCTGGCTCCGGGCAATGCCGTGCGTCAGGCCGACGTTGCCCATACGCCGCAGGCGCTGGGCGCCATACTGGCCTCCTTTGCCGCCGGGGCCCGTTACCTTGTGCGCTGGTTCTCCCTGCCTGTGCTCGGCGTACTGCTTCTGTTGCCGCCCCTGCTGTGGAAACCGCTGCGGCACAGTGAATTTTCTTTCCGGCTCCCCGGCCTGTTCAGCTTTTTTTCTTACTGTCTTTTCTCCGCCATGTTCTGCCCCACATTCTACGCGCTGGGTGACGTAGGGGACAGCCGACTGCTGAACATTCTTTACGACGCATACGTGCTGCTGCTGATTCTGAACATGGGTTACTGGCTGGGCTGGCTGGTCAGGCGGCTGCCGGACAGGGCTCCGGGGGCCAGGTCTCTCCTGCTCGCATGCCTGCTGTGCCTGGGCTGTCTGGGGGTGCACCTGCATTTCGGCGGCTACAGCTCCCTGATGGCGCTTGGCGCCCTGCGTTCCGGCGATGCGGCCGCCTATCGGAACTGCGCCGTGAAGCGGCTGGAGCAGCTGCACGACGAGCGCATTGCAGACGTGGTGCTGGATCCGTACCCGGTGAAGCCCTATGTTCTCTTCTTTGATGACTTTACGGAAGACCCGGAGGACTGGCGCAATCAGGGCGGCAGTGCCTATTACGGCAAAAACTCGCTGATTGTACGCCCCGAGGGCGACGGAAAGGAGCTTTCATGGACAATCGACTGAGAGCCGCCGCGGTTCAGCGGCGCGCTGCATATGTGGCAGCGGTGCTGCTGATTTTTCTGTTTTATATGCTGTGGCCGGTCAATTTCTATCTGGCCAGGAACCTGAAGACCACCTGGTACATGATGGCCGTGCCGGTGCTGGCGGCTGGGGTGCTGTATTTTCGCCGCCTGCGGGACGGTTGGGAAGCAAAGCTTCTGGCCCTCTACTATGTCTGGTATCTGCTCTCCCGCATCCTCAACGGAGACCCCGCCCTGGTGGAGGACTTTGTTTATTGTTTCGACCTAATGCTGATGCTGCCCTTCTTCCTTCTGGGTCTGACTCTGGACAAGGCCGGGCGTCGGCGTTTCCTGGACCTGTTTTCGGCTCTGGTTGGCGTATTCCACTTTGTGCTGGGCGGTTTTGCTCTGGCAGCCTATCTCTTGCGCACGCTCTTCGTCAATCCCATCACCTGCGGCTACCTGGGTCTGGAGGGGCAAACCCATTTCACCCGCATCAACATTCTGGACGTGAACCCCAACTCCACCGCTTTCTGGTTTATGGCGGCACTGCTGCTGATGGTTTATCAGTTCTTCGCCTGCAAAAGAAAGCTCTGGCGCATCCCCATTGTAATTGCCGCCCTGGTGGACTACCTGGTGATTTCCGTCACCTACACCCGCAGCGTGAAGCTGGCGTTGGCGGTGGCCTTCGGCCTGCTGGCGGTGCTGCTGGTGCGGCAGGCTGTGGCGAAGTGGAACCGGGCCCTGAGCGCGCTGGTTCTGGTGCTGGTCTTCGCCGTCAGTGCCCCTCTGGTGTATAAGAGCTTCGACCTGGCTACCCAGGGACTTGGCAGCTTGTCGGTGAAGCTGCTCTACCGCCTCTATCCCGACTATTACGCCAATCCCGACGCGCAGGAGGGGGACGAGGCCGAGGCCGACAAGAAAGCCATCACTTCCGCCGCCTACACCGACCCACGGAGCGAATACGAAAGCGTGGATTCCCTGTCCTCCAGCCGCATGACCATCTATAAAGGCGCCCTGTATACCATTCAGCAGAAGCCCATGACCCTGCTGCGGGGCTGCCTGACCAAGGACTCCATGACCCTGACCAACGAGTATGGCGGCTTCAAAAATCCCAAGCCCCATTATCATGACTTTCTCTTCCAGATCCTGATCATCACGGGTCTGCCGGGGCTGCTGCTGGCCATGAGCTTCTGTCTGCTGCTGGTGTTCAAAACCGTGAAGCTCTTCTTCTCCCCGGATCCCAGGGCGGATCTTTCCGTCAAGACCCTGTGCCTGCCGGTCACGGCGGTGCTGGTCTATTATCTCTTCGAGGTTTCGCTCTTTACCGAGATCGACGTTCGTGTCCTCTACTCTCTGCTGTTCTTCGGATTGCTGTTGGGCTTTTACAAGGATATTGATCCCCGCAGGAACGCTGTCAACCAGGCCGACCGATAAGGGCGACTGCCCGGGAGAACCGTTATGCAAAACCGCACGCTCTCTCTTTTTCTTTGCCTGCTGCTGTGTGCCGCGCTGCTGTGCGGCTTGTTCCCGTCCGCTCCGGAGGCCGCGGCCGCGCAGAACCCCTCCCCCCGCCGGGCGTTGACCCCGGAAGAGCTGGACGCCCTCAACGCCTCCCTGAATTTTGACGAAAACGGTTTTTTCGTCACCAGCTACGCCCGTCCGGAAGAGATCGACTGGGCGCAGGTGTTCTACAACGGCGCCGGGCTGAAGGTCACGCCCAGCGAGGCGCAGGCGGCCGCTTATCAGTCTGCCATGGGCTATTGCATGACCGACATGGTCTGTATCCCCAAAGCGGAGGTGGAACGCTTCGTGCAGGAAAAGACCGGCACCGAGTACCGCGCCGCCCGAAAGCCCCTGCCCTGGTTTCTCTCCGGGGACGGATTGTACATGACCGAGCACGGGGACACCAACGCCCAGATGATCACCATCCAGTCCGGCTGGGCGGAGGGCTCGGAGTACGAGCTGTACTACGTTGCGGACGACTGGCAGCACTACCGCTCCCAGCGGCTGTTCGTCATGCGCGCCAGGATTGAAAACGGCAGCTGGCTTTACCGCTCCAATCTCCCTGCCGATGCGCCGGCGCCCCTGACGCT
>CAMVIC010000112.1 GCA_947167435.1 uncultured Clostridia bacterium
CTTAGCCTTCAGCTGCTCCAGAGACTGGAGCAGAACCTCCAGTTCGGAGACCTCTTCATCGTCCTGCTTCAGGAGCATCCGTGTCTTGATGTAGAGCAGGTGCGCCGCCATCTGGACAAACTCGCTGGCAATCTCCAGGTCCATGCGCTGCATTCTGTCCAGATACTCCAGGTACTGATCCAGAATATCCGCGATGCGGATATCCCGGATTTCGATTTTATTTTTGGAAAGCAGCATGAGGATGAGACTGAGCGGGCCTTCGAAGTCCTGCATCTCATTTTTCTCATGTACCACGCCTTCCAGGAAGAAATTCGGGTTTTCCATATAATATCAGCCACCCATCAGAAGCCCTGCCAGCTGATAGCCGCCATAGGCGATGGGAAACATTGTATTGTAAACGAAGGTGATCGCGTTGTTCAGAAGTCCGCCCAGGGCGCCGGTCATGGCAAGAGCGAAAACCAGAACTGAACCGTAGCGCTCGTATCGCATGAGCTTTGCGTAGCTCTCGTCCGGCAGCACGGCCAGCAGCACTTTGGAACCGTCAAGAGGCGGGATGGGAAGAAAATTAAAAATGGCAAGACCGATGCTCATAATCGCCGTTGTGTTCAGCAGTCGAATCACATAGAGGCCTGCCGTGCTGCTTCTCAGCGGTTCCAGCACCAGGCCGTACAGAAACAGGAACACCGCCGCAATCAGCAGATTGCTGACCGGTCCAGCAAGCGCCGTCAACGCCATGCCCCGCTTGGGGTTCTGAAAGCGGTACATATTGACCGGGACGGGCTTTGCGTAGCCCACGTGAAAGGCTACCATCATCAAAAGCCCCATCGGGTCCAGATGCTTGATGGGATTCAGGGTCAGCCGTCCGGCACGTTTCGCGGTGTCGTCCCCCAGCCATAGGGCAACCAGGCCATGGCTCAGCTCGTGGAGCGTGATGCAGATCAGCGCCGGAATGACGCTGAGCAGCAGGCTCAGGACCCGGGAAAAATCGAAGCCATTCATGATTTCCTGAAATGCGCTGATACCGTTCACCCCCATATGTGGCTTATTTTATCAAAGTTTCCCGCAAAATACAAGAGCGAGCCTGCAGTTTCACAGGCTCGCTCTTAAGTTTTTGCGTCGCTGTTTACAGCAGCATCTCGATCTGCTGCAGAAGCGTATCGCGCCCCTGACCCTTTTCCGCCGAAAACGGAATCAGCAGCACCTGCTCAGGCAGGGACAGGGTCTCCCGGATCAGGGCAAGATTCGGTTCGATCTCTTTCTTCTTCAGCTTGTCCAGCTTATTGGCCACAACCACCATGCGGCAGCCGCTGGCCTTGAACCACTGCGCCATGGTCACGTCATCCGCCGTGGGCTTATGTCGCGCGTCCACGATCATGACGCCCAGGCTGATAAGCGAAGGATCGGAAAAGAAACTCTCCATCAGCTTTGCCCAGCGTTCCCGCTCGCTCTGGGAGACTTTAGCGTATCCGTACCCGGGCAGATCCACAAAGTAGAGCTTTTCATCGATTCTGAAATAATTGACGTGGACGGTCTTGCCGGGGGAAGCGCCCACGCGTGCAAAATTCTTCCGGTTCAGCAACCGGTTGATCACAGAAGACTTGCCCACGTTGGACTTTCCGGAAAAAACCACTGTCGGAACGCTGCTCCGGATAAATTGGCCCGGAGCGGCAGCGGATTTGATAAACTCCGCCCGATTCACATTCAGTGCAGCCATGATCCGCCTACTGTCTGACCTGCGGCCGTTCCTGTACCCGGGGCGCGGTCTGCTGTACAGGCGTCTGGGCTTCCTCTGCAGGAAGCAGCGCCACATCCAGCATCTTGTCCGCGTGATCCGCCGGGAAAAACTGGAGGGCGGCACGTACGTTCTGGTCAATCTCTTCCAGATCGGGCTCGTTGTCCTCCGGAATAATGACGGTCTGCACGCCGGCGCGCAGGGCCGCCATGGTTTTCTCCCGCAGCCCGCCAATGGGCAGAATCCGTCCCCTCAGGGTAATCTCTCCGGTCATTGCCACATCGCCGCGTACCGGCCGCCCTGTGAGGGCGGATATCAGGGCAATGGTCACGGTAATGCCTGCGGACGGTCCGTCCTTGGGTACCGCACCCTCAGGGAAGTGAATGTGGATATCCTTGTTTTTGGCAAAATCCGGGTCAATCCCAAGTCTGTCTGCCCGGCTGCGGATATAGGTAAGCGCCGCCTGTGCCGATTCCTTCATCACGTCGCCCAGGTTGCCGGTCAGCTGCAGCTTTCCGCTGCCGTCCACCACGGCCACCTCAACGTCCAGCACTTCCCCGCCGACAGAGGTATAGGCAAGACCCCGCACCAGGCCCACCTCGGGCCGGATCCGCTTGCTGTCGGGTTTAAACTTGGCCGGGCCAAGCAGTTCCTGCAGCCTGTCTGCCTTCACATTCAGGCTCCGGTACTTTCCTTCCGCAACGCCGCTGGCAGCCTTGCGGCAGAGCGCGGCAAGCTCACGCTCCAACAGACGCACGCCGGATTCCCTTGTATAGGAACGGATGATTTCCCGAATTGCTCCGTCGTCCACCCGGAGCTGCGTCGCTTTCAGCCCGTGTTTCTTCCGCTGCTTCGGCAGCAGATGCCGCTTTGCGATCTGCAGCTTTTCCTCATCGGTATAGCTGGGCAGTTCAATAATCTCCATCCGGTCCAGAAGCGGACGCGGGATGGTATTCATGGTATTGGCGGTGGTAATGAAAAACACGGAGGACAGATCAAAGGGCAGTTCCAGGAAATTGTCCCGGAAGCTGCTGTTCTGCTCCGGGTCCAGTGCTTCCAGCAGCGCCGCGCTGGGGTCGCCCCGATAGTCAGAACCCAGCTTGTCAATCTCATCCAACACCATCAGGGGGTTGCAGCTTCCCGCCTGGTTGATGCCGCTGATAATGCGGCCGGGCATGGAGCCGATATAGGTCTTGCGGTGACCGCGAATCTCCGCCTCGTCGTGTACGCCGCCCAGGGACACCCGTACAAGCTTGCGGTTGGTCGCTCTGGCCACGCTCATGGCGATGCTGGTCTTGCCGGTGCCGGGAGGGCCCACCAGGCAGAGAAGTCCTCCCTTGATTTCAGGTGAGAGTTGCTTTACCGCCAGATACTCCAGGATCCGCTCCTTTACCTTGTCCAGGCCGTAGTGGTCCTCGTCCAGGATTTTGCGGGCCTTGGCGATATCCACGGTCTCCTCCGTGCGTTTGTTCCAGGGCAGCTCCAGGCATACGTCCAGGTATCCCCGCAACACGGCGCCTTCAGAGGAGCCGAAGGGCTGCTTGGCTAGTCTGCCCAGCTCCTTCAGGAGCTTTTCCCTGACCTCCTCAGGAGCATCCAGTGCCTCAATCCTGCTGCGGTACTCGTCAATGTCGTCGTAGGAACTGTCATCCCCCAGCTCAGACTGGATAATCTTCATCTGCTCCCGCAGATAATACTCCCGCTGGCTGCGGTTCATCTGATCCTGCGTCTCTTCGCTGAGTTCTTTCTCAATGGACAGGACATTCAGTTCGTTGCTCAGCAGCTTTGCCAGCAGCGCAAGGCGGCGGCTGGGGTATACGGACTCCAGAACCTGCTGCTTGGCTTCCAGGGGCATCCGTACGTTCTGAGCAATGTAGTTGGCCACCCTTGCCGGATCGGGGTTTGCCAGCACGTTCAGAATCTGCTCAGTAGCCATATCCGGGTTCATGTGCAGGTAATCCTCGAACAGAGAGACGCAGTTGCGCAGCAGCGCCTCCATCCTGGCGGCACTGACCCGCTCCGTCTTGTCGGGCAGCGGGCGAATCTGGGCAGTGTAGCCCTTGCTGTCCGGCTGAATGGACACCGCCTCAGCCCGATATAGGCCTTCCACCATCACGCGGCACATGCCGGCGTGAGGCTGCCGCAGCTGCTGCCGCACCCGGCAGACCGTGCCCACATGATAGATTTCCTCTTCCTTGGGCATATCCGCCGTCAGGTCCTTCTGGGCAGTCAGAAAAATCAGCTGTCCGTTCTGCGCCGCCATTGCCAGCGACGCAACCGAGGCGGGCCGCTCCACGTCAAAGGTCAGCAGCATACCGGGAAACACGCTCAGCCCGCGCAGGGCCAGCAGCGGCATCCGGATCAAATCATAGTTCTTCTCTGTCATAGCTTCTCCTTTCCGGAGTACGAAAACGCTCAGTCGTTGATGTGCACCACGCGGGGCTTCTCCCCGTTCTTCACGCACTCCTCGGTGATGACCACCTTGGTCACGGTGGGATCGGAGGGTACGGTGAACATGACCTCCGTCATCACGCTCTCCATCACGCTGCGCAGGCCGCGGGCGCCGATCTTCCGCTCGATGGCAGAGTCCGCAATGGCCTCCAGGGCCTGAGGCTCAAATTCCAGCTCCACCCCGTCGAAGGACATGAGCGCCTGATACTGCTTGGTCATGGCGTTCTTGGGCTCGGTGAGGATGCGCACCAGATCATCCCTCTTCAGGGAGTCCAGCGAGGCCACCACCGGCAGACGGCCGATCAGCTCCGGGATAATACCGAATTTCAGCAGGTCGTGCTGCTGTACCTGCGAGAGAATCTCTCCCAGATCCCGCTCGGTGCTGGTGGAAATGTCCGCCCCGAATCCCATGGTTTTTTTATTGGTGCGTCGTTCGCGGAGCTTGTCCAGGCCGCTAAAGGCGCCGCCGCAGATAAAGAGGATATTGGTGGTATCCACGTGGATGAATTCCTGATTGGGGTGCTTGCGCCCGCCCTGAGGCGGAACGTTGGCGATGGTTCCCTCCAAAAGCTTCAGCAGCGCCTGCTGTACCCCCTCGCCGGAGACATCGCGTGTGATGGAGGTGTTTTCGCTCTTGCGGGCGATCTTATCGATCTCGTCGATATAGATGATGCCCCGCTGGGCCCGCTCCACATCGAAATCGGCCGCCTGCAGCAGTTTGAGAATCACGTTCTCCACGTCTTCTCCCACATAGCCGGCCTCTGTCAAGGTTGTGGCGTCGGCAATGGCGAAAGGCACGTCCAGCATCTTGGCCATGGTCTGGGCAAAAAGGGTCTTGCCGCTGCCGGTAGGCCCGATCAGGAGGATGTTGCTCTTTTGCAGCTCCACCTCGTCCCTGGAGGCGTGGAGGATGCGTTTGTAATGATTGTATACCGCAACAGACAAAACGATTTTCGCCCGCTCCTGCCCGATCACGTACTGGTCCAGGTTTGCCTTGATCTGCATGGGCTTGGGCAGCTTCTCGAAAACCAGCGGCAGTCCGTCATAGCCGTTGACCGTCGGGGCAGGGCCGTCTTCCACGATGCTCATGCACATGCGCACGCAGTCGTCGCAGATATAGCTGCCGTTGCCGGCAATCAGGCGGTTGACCAGGGACTGGGGCTTTCCGCAAAAGGAGCAGCGAATGCTCCGTCTGTCATCACTTCTTGCCATTTTGATCTCCCATCTTCCAAATAATGATTATCGGATAATCATTATAACGATGGGGGAACTGCCGTTCCCCCATGAAAACAATGTGTCAGCGCTTGGTAATCACCTTGTCGATCAGGCCATAGGCGAGCGCCTCTTCCGAGGTCATGAAATGATCGCGCTCACAGTCGCGCTCGATGGTCTCCAGGGGCTTGCCGGTATTCTCCGCCAGGATCTCGTTGAGCTTTTTTTTGATTTTCAGAAGGTGCTCCGCCTGGATCTGAATGTCGGTGGCCTGCCCGCGGCTGCCGCCGGAGGGCTGATGAATCATGATCTCCGCGTTGGGCAGGGCAAAACGCTTGCCCCTGGCACCGGAGGAGAGCAGGAACGCGCCCATGGAGGCGGCAAGGCCGATGCAGATGGTGGAGACATCGGGCTT
>CAMVIC010000113.1 GCA_947167435.1 uncultured Clostridia bacterium
GCTGAACCGGCTCCTGCAGCAGGCGCTGAATCCCCCCGCCGAGGGCAAGCACGAAAAACGCCACGGGGAAACCCTCTTCCGGGAGGGCGACCGGGTCATGCAGATCCGCAACAACTACGACATCATCTGGAACAAGGTCGGCGAGCCCGGCATGGGCTCAGGCATCTTCAACGGCGACGTGGGCACGGTGAGGGCCATCGACAACCAGGCCCAGAACATGACCATCCGCTTTGACGACCGGGAAGCCGTCTACTCCTACGATATGCTCTCCCAGCTGGAGCCCGCCTACGCCATGACCGTCCACAAGAGCCAGGGCAGCGAATACCGGGCCGTGGTGCTCTGCGCCTGGCGGGGGACCCCCCTGCTGCTGAGCCGGAGCATCCTCTACACCGCCATCACCCGGGCCCGGGAGCTGCTGATCATCGTGGGCGACGAGGGCGTGGTGGAGTACATGGTAAACAACGACAAAAAGCAAAAACGCTTCAGCGGACTCAAGTGGCGGCTGTGCCACATGGAATAATGCATAATGCATAATGATTATGAACGCCTTAAACGCTTTCAAGAACTTGATCTGGCCGCGGCGCTGCGTGATCTGCCACAGGCCGGTAGGCCCGGCGGGAGACCGGCTCTGCCCGGCCTGCGCCGCCGCCATCCCGGAGCCCATCTCCGGCGCCAAACGCGGTGCGAACTACCGCCGCTGGGCCGCCGCGTTCTGGTATGAGGACGACTTCCGCGCCTCGATCCTCCGCTTCAAATTCGGCGGCTGTTCCTTCTACGCGGACTATTACGGGCCCTGGCTGGCCCGGGCTGTGGAGCAGCGCCTGGGCAGGGACTTCGACCTGCTGACCTATGTGCCGATCAGCCCGCTCCGCCGCCGCAGGCGGGGCTACGATCAGTCCAGGCTGCTGGCCCGGGCGGTAGGCGCGCTGCTGGGCATGGAGCCCGTCTCCACGCTGCACAAGAGCTGCCGACACAGGCCCCAATCCAGGACCGTTGACCGGGAGGAGCGGCAGAGCAACATCCGCGGCGCCTTCCGGATCCGGGATCCGGAGGCCGTGCGCGGCAAGCGGATCCTGCTGATCGACGACGTGCTGACCACCGGCGCCACCGTCTCCGAGGCCGGCCGCGTCCTGCTGGAGGCCGGCGCGAAATCCGTGGACGTGGCAGCGCTGGCCGTGACGCCGCGGTAAGCCCGGACGGCAGAGTGCCGTCCCTACGGACTCTGAACGCTGAACCCTGAACGCTGAACCATAAGCCAAAAAATGTGTAGGTGAACGATAAATGTCAATTTTCTCCAAAGACCTGGGCATTGACCTGGGAACCGCCAATGTGGTGGTATACGCCGAGGGCAAGGGAATCGTGCTGCGAGAGCCCTCTGTCGTCGCGGTAGACAAAAATACAGGTAAAATTCTCAAGGTCGGCTCCGCCGCCCGGAATATGCTGGGTCGAACCCCCGGCAACGTGGTGGCCATGCACCCCCTGCGGGAGGGCGTGGTCTCGGACTATGAGCTCACCCAGCGGATGCTGTCCGAATTCTTCCGGCAGATCTTCAAATATGCCTTTGTGAAGCCCCGGGTGGTGATCTCCGTCCCCAGCGGCATCACCAGCATCGAGGAGCGGGCCGTGGTACAGATCGCCCAGGAGGCCGGCGCACGCCGGGTCTATCTGATCGAGGAGCCTCTGGCCGCCGCCCTGGGCGCGAACCTGAGCTTTGACGGGCCGGATGGCCACATGGTGGTGGACATCGGCGGCGGCACCACGGACGTGGGCGTGCTGACCATGAACGGGCTGGCAAACTCCGCCTCTATCAAGGTGGCAGGCGACAACTTCGACGAGGCCATCATCCGCTACCTGCGGAAGAAATACGGCCTGATCGTGGGCCAGACCATCGCCGAGGATGCCAAGATCAGCGTTGGCACGGTCTTCGAGCGCGCAGAGCCTGTGGAGGCGCCCGTCAAGGGCCGGGATTTCAAGACAGGCCTGCCCCGGGAGATCAACGTGAGCTCCGAGGATATGCTGGAGGCCCTGCGCCGCCCCGCCCGCCAGATCACCGACGAGATTTTGGCCGTGCTGGAGCAGACCACCCCTGAGCTGGTGGCGGACGTGGCCCGCAACGGCATTATCCTCACCGGCGGCGGCGCCCAGCTCTGGGGCATGGACAAGCTGATCACCGAGCGCACCGGTATGCGCTGCACCGTGGCCGACGACGCGGATTCCTGCGTGGCCTACGGCTGCGGCAAGAGCCTGAGCTGGATCAACCGGATGCAGGAGGGTCCCATCAACTTCGCGCGGCGTAAGCTGCTGAAGGAATAAGTCAACCGCAGTCACCAACAATCCCGACGATTCAATAAGGAGGTTCTGTATGAAGTATCAAATTTACGGCGAACCCATGCCCGTTGTCATCTGCAACGTGGATCCCGGCGAGTCTCTGATCTGCGAATCCGGCGCCATGAGCTGGATGAGCCCCAATATGCAGATGGACACAGTGGGCGGCGGTGCAGGCAAGGTTCTCGGGCGGATGTTCTCCGGCGAGAACGCGTTCCAGAATCAGTACACCGCTCAGGGAGGCCCCGGCATGATCGCCTTCGCCTCCAGCTTCCCCGGCTCCATCCGGGCCGTGGAGATCACCCCGGAGCACCCTGTGATCTGCCAGAAGAAGGCCTTCCTGGCCTCCACCGCGGGGGTAGAGCTCAGCGTTCAGTTCCAGAAGAAGCTGGGTGCAGGCTTCTTCGGCGGCGAGGGCTTTGTGATGCAGAGGCTCTCCGGCAACGGCATCGCCTTCATTGAGATCGACGGCTCCGTCATGGAGTACAACCTGGCCCCCGGCCAGCAGATGGTGCTGGACACCGGCTACCTGGCCATGATGGACGCCTCTGTGCAGATGGACGTGCAGTCCGTCAAGGGTCTGAAAAACAAGATGCTCGGCGGCGAAGGCTTCTTCAACACCGTGGTCACCGGCCCGGGCAAGATCACGCTGCAGACCATGCCCCTTTCCGGCTTCGTCGGCGCAATCTCCGGCCTGCTGCCCAAGAAGTAAGATTAATCCTGCAAAAACACGCCGTCCCGTGAGAAGCTCTCACGGGACGGCGTGGCAATCAGGGTGGCAATCAGGGGACGGTTCTCTGATTGACAAAGCAATCAGGGGACGGTTCTCTGATTGCCAGATTAATCGTTCATGACTACACGAATCCGGCTTTGTCGGGGGTAAAAAGGGCGGTTAGGGAGGTTTTTTCGGAGTTTAATATAGGGGTGGAGGAAAAATCTCTCTTGGCATGTTTGTTGTTGTGTGGTATAATGTTAGTAACGTGTGGTTACTTAAAAGTAAACATACAAAAGTAAGCCATACGTAGAAACTTAAACGGTTTATCTACTATGCTTACTGTCTTGTACGTAATTAAAAACCGTTTCTAAAATTTTCAAAAGGAGGGATTTCTCATGAAACGGAATGTTATCGTTATCCTGACCCTGGCGCTCGTATGCGTTCTTTTCGTCGCATGCGGGAAAGAAGAAGTCGCACCCATTGACATAGCCATCGGCGAACTTCAGGCTGCTCGCGAGAATATCGACAACCAAATCGCGGCGCTTGAAGCTCAGAGACCCGCCACAATTGGCGACTCTACTGTTATCCCGGTTGGGAAAACCCGCGAGGAAATGACCGAGGCCGAAAGAGAAGCTTATGACAGAGCGAAGATTGAAGAATTCGCCGAGCAGGTAAAGAACGATCCGAGCATAGATGTTGAGGCGATGGTCGAGAGCGGAGCTATCCATAATATGGGTTATTATTATGATGGTAGTAGTGATGGCGTGAGTATTCCGATGTACATCCCTAACCTGGATGAAATGCCCGAGGGATACGAATACCTTGCATTGCCTGTTACTATAGTCTCCGATGCTTTCCACAGAGAGATTATTACGTCGGATGAGTACAATTTTCTGCACGACTACCTAGTTAATAACCCGGAGTATTTGGTCCCGTTGGGCAAATTGCATTACGATTTCATTGAGTCCCGTCATATAATGAAGGGTGACAACGGCGAAGCTATTACTGTCGTCGACGAAGAGATTTTAAATGAGATCGATGCTCTTGTGCGGGGCATAGTAGATGACAACAAAAGCGCCGGCTAAGCCGGCGCTTTTCCATGTACATTTGTCAATGATGTGAGACCGAAAAGAGGTCGTGGAAACCACTCGGTATTTGTACACGGTAATCCGATACATTCATCAAAATCCGATCAGGGCCGGACTCTGTAAGCGATTGGAGGATTATCCGTACAGGGCCAATCAGGGGACGGTTCTCTGATTGAGTCGCGGGTCTGATTTCCGGCATGCTGCCGAAAAAGTAAGCATATCTGTTTTCTCACAAGCAAAAGCCGATCCGTGACCGCGGATCGGCTCTTGTTTTTCATATTCGATCAAATCGCGCGCAGTTGGGGGTTGATGCGCCTGTCTTTCAGCAGCCAGAGCAGCAGCGGCACGCCAAGTGCGTACAGGACGGCAGCCTCTCCGGCGCCAACAGACAGCGCGTTCGCGCCGAAGGCCGGCCAAAATGCCCGGTCGTCGAAAAAGACGGCAATCTCCGCGCCGACAATGACCGCATTGAACAGGATCGTCGGCAGCGGCACCAGAAGCACAAGGCCAAGCGTGCGGCGCGTCAGCTTCTCCGTCTGCACCAGGCGCAAAGGGCGGGACATCAGCCAGGTCACGACGCAGGCCAGCAGCGTGGCGACGGAGCCGATGGCAAAATCCCAGGCGGAAACGAAGGAGGCCAGATTGGCCGCCATGCAGCCCACGACCATGCCCGGGATGGCGGCCGGGGTAAAGCAGCAGAGCACCGCAAAGGCCTCGGCAACGCGGAACTGAACCGGCCCGTAGGCAAAGCTGGACGTGGCGAGGGTGAGCGCCGCGTAGATCGCGGCAAGGATGCCGGCAAAGGCGATCCGGCGAGGGGTAAGCTTCATATTTTTCCTCCAAAAGAAAAATTGGGCGCACTGCGCCCATCTTTGGCTCTCCGGCGGGAGCGATCCAATAGTTTTGTTTAGCGACAGGATGGTCACGAACTGTCGTATTCAATTGGAGCAGGGCTATTGTACCAGAAAAATGCGTTTTGTCAAGGGAAAAATGCAGATCGGCAGCACCGCGCAACGCGGTGCTGCCGAAAAAACGTTTTATCAATACTTGGCAGTGCTGACCTTGACGCCGGGGCCCATGGTGGAGGCGATGACGCAGGACTTGACATACTGGCCCTTGGCAGCGGCGGGCTTGGCCTTGATGACCGCGCCGATCAGGGTGGACAGGTTCTCCTCCAGCTTCTGGGGGCCGAAGGACACCTTGCCGATGGGGCAGTGGATGATGTTGGTCTTGTCGAGACGGTACTCGATCTTACCGGCTTTGATCTCCTTGACAGCGGCAGCCACGTTGGGGGTCACGGTGCCGGCCTTGGGGGAGGGCATCAAGCCCTTGGGGCCCAGGACCTTACCGAGACGGCCCACGACGCCCATCATGTCGGGAGTGGCGACGACCACGTCGAAGTCGAACCAGTTTTCCTTCTGGATCTTCTCTACCAGCTCCATGCCGCCGACGTAATCGGCGCCGGCTTCCTTGGCCTCGTCAGCCTTGGCGTCCTTAGCGAACACCAGCACCCGGCGGGTCTTGCCGGTGCCGTTGGGCAGAACGATGGCGCCACGAACCTGCTGGTCAGCGTGACGGGAGTCAACACCCAGGCGGATGTGGATCTCAACGGTCTCGTCGAACTTGGCGGAAGCGGTCTTGC
>CAMVIC010000114.1 GCA_947167435.1 uncultured Clostridia bacterium
TGTTTCTCTGCCTGGGCGTTTTTGTGATCATCAGTTACTTCAACACGGAGGGATCGTTTATCGCCTTCTCCTCGGACCTGCTGAAAGGGCTGATTGGCTGCGGTTACTGGCTGTCAGCGCCGATGTTCTTTCTGGCGTCGCTGATTCTGTTCTTCCATCGGGGGAAACCGGTGGAACACCGGGTGTTTGCCACTCTGATGATCCCGGTTATCTGCGCAGCACTGATTCACCTGGTAATGGGAACGGAGATGGAACTGGCCAACAGCAGTTTCGGAGTTATTACCAATACGCTGTTTGAAGATGGACAGAAAATGGTGTCCGGCGGTGTGTTGGGCGGACTGATTGCTATCGGATTGAACAAGGCCCTGAGCGTATACGGCGCGTTCCCACTGCTGATTGCACTATTGGTCTTCTTCCTGATTCTGGCGCTGCGGGGCGGCTTTACCGGTATGCTCAGCAATATCAAGCCTCCTGAGCTTCAGCCCTATGACCCGGAGGCCTACAAGGACCAGCGCTCTCCCCTGGAGGAGATGTTCCAGTCTGCCAAGACCGCAAGGGCCGCAGAGGCCCGCAACACCCCCAGTGTGGAGCGGCTGCCCCGCACAGTTTACGATATGGATATCCCCCTGGGAGAGGACGAAGAGGCCCTGTCTCTGCGCGGCCCCTCCGTCCCGTTGGAGCAGTCACCCTTTGGGGTGTCTGAGAAGCCCAAGCGCGCCCAGGTTCGCCGCAAGACACCGGCAACGAAGGAACCGACCGCCCATGTAGAGCCTCTGTCCGTGACGGAGGCCGCCCGCGTGGCGGGAGTGGAGCTGGAGGACAGCTTCAAGCAGATTGCGGTGCCCGGCAAGTCCGCAGCCAGACCGGCGCCCATAGCGACAGGGAGCGTGTCCGAACCGGCAAAGTCCAAAAAAACCGACAAGGCCGAGGTGGCGGAGGAAGCCAGGAAAGTGGAACAGGCCATTTCCGACGCCCCTGCCGACCAGGGAGACTATCAGTTCCCGCCCCTTGATCTGCTGCGCAGCAGCGCCGCTACCGCGGTGGACGCCCGGGAGGAGATTGCCCTCAACCGGGAGCGCCTGGAAGGAGCCCTGCACAGCTTCGGCATCAGCGCCGCCGTCGTGGGCGTTATTCGCGGCCCTACGGTTACCCGTTATGACATCGAACTGGATCAGGGAGTGAAGCTTTCCCGCATCACCAATCTGGCGGGAGACCTGGCACTGTCGCTGGGGGTCGTAAACGTGCGGATTGCGCCCATTCCGGACAAAATCTCCACCGTTGGCATCGAGGTGCCCAACAAGATTGTGAGCACCGTGTATCTGCGGGATATTATCGACTCTCCGCGTTTTGCCGGCGCCAAATCCAAGCTGAGCTTTGCACTGGGCAAGGATATCAGCGGTGACGCCATTGTTGGGAATATTGCCAAACTGCCCCACCTTTTGATCGCGGGCACCACCGGTTCGGGCAAGTCCGTGTGCATGAACTCCCTGATTCTGAGTCTGCTGTACAAGGCTCGTCCCGACGAGGTGCGCCTTATCATGATCGACCCGAAGATGGTGGAGCTGGGGATTTATAACGGCATTCCGCACCTATATGTGCCTGTGGTCACCGACCCGAAAAAGGCGGCCGGCGCCCTGCAGTGGTCGGTGGTGGAGATGCTCAAGCGTTATCGGCTGTTCTCCGAGGTTGGTGTGCGCGACCTGGAGAACTACAACAAGCACTGCGCCGCCCAGGGAGAGCCCACGCTGCCCCAGGTGGTCATCGTGATCGACGAGCTGGCAGACCTGATGATGGTTGCCTCCAAGGAAGTGGAGGAGAGTATCTGCCGCGTGGCCCAGATGGGCCGCGCCGCCGGCATGCATCTGGTGATTGCCACCCAGCGGCCTTCCGCGGACGTAATCACAGGCCTTATGAAGGCCAACATTCCCTCCC
This sequence comes from uncultured Clostridia bacterium, assembly GCA_947167435.1. Next base: position 1,933 of record CAMVIC010000114.1, read on the forward strand.
GGATTGCCTTTGCCGTCTCCAGCGCGATGGAGAGCCGCATCATCCTGGACCAGGGCGGCGCGGAAAAGCTCATCGGCATGGGGGACATGCTCTTCTCTCCGGTGGGTACCGGCAAGCCTATCCGCATTCAGGGCGCCTTCGTTTCCGACGAGGAGCGCGAGGATGTGGTGCAGTTTATCAAGGAAGGCGCAGGGGATCTCGCCCAGCAGAATGACGAGATTGAGGCGTATATGAACAAAGCCACCGAAGACAAGGGCTCTGCCGACAGCGGAAAGAGCGCAAAGACAGAGAGCGAGTCAGCCGGCGGCTATGACGAAATGCTGCCCCAGGCAGTGGAGGCCGTGATTGAGGCCGGCTCCTGCTCCGTTTCCATGCTCCAGCGACGGGTGAAGCTGGGTTATTCCCGCGCCGCCCGCATCGTGGACCAGATGGAGGAGCTGGGCATCGTGGGACCCTATGAAGGCGCAAAGCCCCGCCAGGTGATCGTGGACCGGGCCCAATGGCACGAGATCCAGGTGAGCCTGGGCATGGCCAGCGACGACGACATGGCTCTGGCCGCCGAGATGAGCGAAAACAGCGATTCCTACGATTCTGAAGAATAAGGAAACAAAAGGGCGCACAGTCGCCCTTTTGTGGGTTTTACCATGAACTATTTTGCCCCTCATATGTCCGAAAAGGACGTCAACCGTATCAGCATGCTGGGTCTGGCCCACATCGGCGACGGCGTTTATGAGCTGCTGACGCGTGCAATGCTCTGCACCCAGGGTCATCAGCAGGTAACGCAGCTGCACCGGCTGACAGTGTCCTTTGTGAGGGCCCCTGCTCAGGCCCGCGCAGCGGAGCGGATTCTGCCGCTTCTGACCGAGGAGGAGCTTGCACTCTATAAGCGGGGCCGCAATGCCCACGTACACGGCGTGCCTCAGAACGCACAGGTGGGGGAGTATCACGCAGCCACCGCCCTTGAGGCCCTGTTCGGCTGGCTGTATCTGCTTGGCCGACAGGAGAGAATCAACGAACTGTTTGGAGCCATTATGGAGCAGGAGGAGGGCTGAGCCATGCCGCTGGACGCAATCTGCCTTTCCGCACTGGCGGAGGAACTGAAGAGCGTGCTTGCGGGCGGACGCATCGACAAGGTGCAGCAGCCGGAGCGGGACATGCTGCTCTTATCTCTTCGTGCGGAGGGGAAGAATCTGCGGCTGCTGATTGCCGCCGGTACCGGCAACGCGCGCATGCATTTTACACAGGCCGGCTTTGAAAACCCGGCGGAGCCGCCCATGTTCTGCATGCTGCTGCGCAAGCACCTGGTGGGGGCCCATATCTGCGATCTGCGTCAGCCCAATCGGGAGCGGATGCTGATCCTGGACCTGGACAGCCGGGACGAGCTGGGCACCCTGTCGAGAAAGCAGCTGGTGGTGGAGATGATCGGCCGCAGCTCCAACGTGATCCTGGTGGGCGAAGACGGGCGCATCATCGACTGCCTGCGAAGGGTAGATTTTGCGGGGGATGCCATGCGGCGGCTGCTGCCGGGTATGATTTACCGGCTGCCGCCCAGCCAGGACAAAGTGCCGTTTCTGGACGCCGAGCCGGGGCAGTACCTGGAAATGGTGCGGCAGGCGGATCGGTCTGTGCCCGCGGAAAAGTGGCTGCTGCAGAGCTTTTCCGGCTTGTCGCCCCTGCTGTGCCGGGAGCTTGCCTGTCGAAGCGGCGGCAGCTACGATACCCTGCCGGAACAGATGGAGGCCCTGGCCGAGAGCGTGAAGGCGGGAGAGTTCGAGCCTACGCTGCTGCTGCAGGACGGAAAGCCCCTGGACTTCAGCTTCCTGCCCATCCGACAATATGGCGCTGCCGTGACGCTGGAGCGCTTTGAGAGCTTTTCCCTGCTGCTGGACGCCTTTTACAGCCGGCGGGACCAGGCAGAGCAGCAGCGACGCCGCAGCCACGAGCTGACGCGCAGCATCCGCACGGCGCGGGATCGGCTGGCCAGGAAGCTGGCGCTGCAGCAGGAGGAACTCAAGCGCACCGAAAAGCGGGAGGAGGTCCGCCGCCGTGCGGAGCTGGTGACTTCCAACATCTACCGAATGAAAAAAGGGGATCGGAGCCTGACCTGCGAGGACTATTACGAGGACGGCTGCCCGGAAATCACCATTTCGCTGGACCCACTGAAAACACCCCAGCAGAACGCCGCGGCGCTGTATAAGGAATACAACAAGCTTAAGGGCGCCCGCCAGCATCTGAGCGTGCTTGTAGAGCAGAACGGACAGCAGCTGGACTACCTGAACAGTGTACTGGACGTACTCAGCCGCGCAGAAAGCGAACGTGATCTGAGCGAGATACGGCGGGAACTGGCGGAGACCGGCTATCTGCGCAGGAGCCGGGGAGGAAAGCCGGAAAAAAACAAAGCACAGGCACCGCTGCGCTTTGTGACAGACGCAGGGCTTGAAGTGCTGGTAGGCCGCAGCAACGTACAAAACGACGAGCTGACCACACGCATCGCCCGGCGCACAGATTACTGGCTGCATACCCAGAAGGTGCACGGCAGTCATGTGATTCTCCGCTGTGAGGGACAGGAGCCGGACAGACAGAGCCTGGAGCAGGCGGCGGCCATCGCGGCCTGGTACTCTCAGGGCCGGGAGGGCGGCAAGGTGCCGGTGGATTACACGATGGTCCGCTTTGTGCGCAAGCCATCCGGCGCGATGCCCGGAAAGGTGATTTATACCGATTATAAGACGCTGCTGGCCCAGGCCGACGAGGAGCTGGTCAACCGGCTGAAAAAATGAGGCGAGAACATCGCCTCATTTTTCGCGCCAGGTGCTGCGCACCGTCGCCGGAAACCTGCCTTCTGCGGACCGCTTCGACGTTGGGACCTCCGGAAATAAGAAAACACCGCTCCCCAAAGGGAGCGATGTTTTTTTGGAGCTGGAGGCCGGACTCGAACCGGCGACCTACGCATTACGAGTGCGTCGCTCTACCGACTGAGCTACACCAGCGAAGGCTGCTGTCTTAAATCAGCAAGGGCTAGTTTAGCATATCCTCGCGGAAGTGTCAACAATAATTCACGGATTATTCCAAACCTGCAGATTCAAGGATTATTCCAAACCGCAAGAATTTGGGAAATACCATCCATTAACCGGTTGCTATTTTCAAAATTCGTTGCTATGCTATAGGATATCTTTGGGTTTTAACACATTAAGCCCCTTTATGATATAAGCTGCAGATAAGGAGAGCGTGCAGCTTCCTGTCATTCGGCGGGGGACGTTCGGCTTCCCTGACACGGCAGACTGTGCCGGAATGCATCAACCACAAGGCCGGTATAAGCAAAGCGGCACGGGAAGCCGGAGCAGATTACCTTTACCCCTTCAGCCGCTTCACTCGTTCAGAGGTGGATTTCTCAATCTGCTTCCACAATGAGTTCAGCTGCTTTTTGTGGGCGCACAGCTTTTCCGTACAGTTTCCGCAGCGCAGATAAGCGTTTGTCTTCTCTGAAAATCGCTCGGGGTGCAGAAAAAACGTGACTTCCCAGCGGATCAGCAATGCGACTGAAAGCACCAGCAGACTCCAGGTATAATGCTTTCGTACAAAAAACAGGGGGGTAAACATCATCGCATAGTCCCAGTTGTATATCCTGCAGGCACTGCAGCATTTGTTTTTCATGAACCAGGTCTGAAAAGGACAGAAAAACAGAATGCAGACAATGTCGCAGATGGAATACGCGCTGCACAGCAGAATCATGATTCCGTCGTCCAGTATCCCTATCATATAAAGGGCTCCAAAGATCCCGTTGAAAACAATCCAGATCAGCGCGACCAGGACGGTGGCGTTGTTG
>CAMVIC010000115.1 GCA_947167435.1 uncultured Clostridia bacterium
TATTTGGCTTTGCCGTCCCCCGCAAGGCAAAGTCAAATGCAAGCGAATCCCCGCTGGAGCACCAGAAGAACAGACAGGCTTTTCGCCTGTCTGTTCTTCTGCTTCACGGGGATTCGAATCATGTCCGAAGTCACCGGGGGATAAGAGGCTCTGCCGCTGCCGGTGGCAGAAAAAGGCAGAGGCTCTTATCCGCAGCGGTCGAAAAACCGGAGGACCAGCATAAGCCCGAACGGTTTTTCGGGCACCGCAAGGTGGATTGTTCGTGAACCAGTGCGCACACTGGTGAACACCTTTATTTGACTTTGCCGTCCCCCACAAGGCAAAGTCAAATGCAAGCGAATCCCCGCTAAAGCGCCAAAAACACAGGACCGCCGTTTGGGTTCGGCGGTCCTGCGTTTTGGTTTGGTTTTTTCTCGATCTTTCTGGTGTGCAGACAGCACTCAGCTATTGTCCGAAGCCTCAGACCGCTTCGCTGTCTCGGGATTGAAAAACTCAATTTTCCCGCAGTTGGGACATTCAAAAATCGCTATATCAAGGGCGCCTGACAGCAGATTGGACAGAGATCCCGTGAGGAATCCCGCTTTGCCAAGCTACAGCTGATTCTCGCCTTTATACCGCATTGGGGAAGCACAGCGCAAACAGTCCATTTTTCCTCCTTGCAGAATTCCGTGTGCACGGGCTCACTCCCGGCTGAAGCCGCTATTGCCTGTACTCCAGGGAAAAGTCACAGCAGTCGGCGCCGCGGCCGATGGTTTTTGTCCGCCCCCAGACCAGCTTCGGGTGCATGTTGCCGTACAGCGCGTCATCCGAATCACAGTACGCTGTCGTGATCTCCGGGCAGCCGTATCGCCTGCAGGTTTCAAAGTACGGGCATCTGACCATATTTGCCCGCATCTCGCCGCCGCGCCTTTCCGGGAATTCATATGCAAACCCGGCGTCCGTTCCAAACAGCTTCTGCGACAGCTTCATGAAGAGCCCGGGAAGATGCTTTGCCAGACCGGGGATTCTGAGGCTTCGCCGGACATGCGGCTCCAGCTTTCCGGCAATGCGCTGAAAAACCTCCCGGATGTACCACACCGCTTTTTCCTGAGAAATGCCCGCCGCTCTCATTGCTTCATACACAGCGATTCCGGGATAAATGCGCTTGTAGGTGTGTATGCGCAGCGCCTTGGAATCCGAGGCATTTTCACGGCACAGCTCCTCATACCGCTTCTGGGCTGCCCTGGCAATTCCGTCCGCCTTCTGCCCGCCTATATCCTCTGCCGCGATGCTGCAGCATGCCTTGATGATTCTGTGTATTCTCATATTTCCTCCGGGTCTGAACCGCTTCCGGGCCAGTCCTTTGTTTTATGTGTCTAACTGTATCACAGTGCCTGGGGCCTGTCAACGATTCATAGTTGACACGGTGTCAGAATGGTGGTATAGTACGTTCTGACATCGTGTCAATATGTTTTTTGAAGGGAAGCGGACGCATGAAAAAGAATACGGGCGCGCAGCTGGCGCTGTATCTGGCCTTCGTGATGGGCTTTTCCTGCCTGACGGGCATCGTTGTGAACCTTATTCTTTAGGAAACGCTTCAGGAGAAACGGAATATGAGAATTCTTGTTTTAAACGGCAGCCCCAACCAAAACGGCTCCACCCGCCTGCTGATTGACGGCTTTACGCGGGGCGCGGGGGAAGCCGGGCACAGGGTAAGCGTGCTGGACACGGCCCACATGAACGTCCATCCCTGCACGGGCTGTATCGCCTGCGGCTATGACGGCACCTGCGTGCAGAAGGACGACATGGAGCAGATCCGCAAAGCGGTCATGGAGTCGGACATGCTTGTTTTTGCAACGCCGCTGTACTTCTTCGGCTTTTCGGCGCAGCTCAAAACGGTACTTGATCGCTTCTGCGCCTTCAGCAGCCGGGTCAATATGCGGAACATGAAGTCCGCCTTCCTTTCCGTTGCCTGGAATGACGACGACTGGACCATGGACGCCGTCCGGGAGCATTATCTGACCCTGGTGCGCTATCTGAACCTGCGGGACATGGGCATGGTGCTGGGCACGGGCTGCGGCACCCCGTCCATGACCAGGCGCAGCCGCTTTCCCCAGGCCGCCTGCGAGCTGGGGAAGAGCCTGAAATAGAGAGGAGAAAAGCCATGCCGAAAGGATCCGCGGAACTGACAAACGCGCGGCGGGAGGAAATCCTGGCCGCCTGCCGGAAGCTGTATGAAAGCCTGAGCTTCCGGGAAATCACCCTCAAGGAAATCGGGCGGCAGACCTCCTTCACCCGCACCTCCATTTACAATTACTTCGAGACGAAGGAAGAAATCTTTCTCGCCCTGTTTCAGCGGGAATACGAGCTGTTTGCGGAAGAGCTGGACGCGCTGTGCAGGCAGAAGGCGGCGCTGTCCCTTGACGAGCTGGCCGCGGAACTGGCTCACGCGCTGGATAACCGGCCCCTGATGCTGAAGCTGCTGAGCATGAACCTCTATGACATGGAAGCAAACTCCCGCATGGAGCGTCTGGTGGAATTCAAAACCGCCTACGGGGCATCGAAGGACGCCCTGGACCGCTGCCTCGTCAGGTTTCTGCCCGGACTTGGGGAAGAAGGCCGGCAGACCTTTCTGTATGCCTTTCTGCCCTTCGTCTACGGCCTGTACCCCTATACCGTCGTGACGGACAAGCAGCGGCAGGCCATGGAGGAGGCCGGGATTTCCTACGTCTACATGAGCACCTATGAAATGGCATATGCCTTTATCCGTACCATGCTGGGAGGCTTGCAATGATTACCGTAAATCTTTATTACACCGGGATAAACGGCGCGGCCCGCGCCTTTGCGGAGGAAATGGTCCGCAGCGGCCTGGTCTCCGCCATCCGCGCGGAAGCGGGCAATTTACGCTATGAGTACTTTTTCCCCATGGACGATGCGGAGACCGTGCTGCTCATCGACCAGTGGCGGGATCAGGCCGCCATCGACGCCCACCACGCCTCGCCCATGATGGGCCGCATCGCCGCACTCCGGGAAACCTATGATCTGCACATGAGGGTGGAACGCTTTGTCTCCGACGACGCGGGGCTTCCGGAGCAGGACATGAAGTTTATCAAACGCTGAGGAGGATACGGAATGAACAGGAAAATCACACAGACAGCCGGGCGAAGCCAGCTGGGCGAGTTCGCCCCGATGTTTGCCCATCTCAACGACGACGTGCTCTTCGGGGAAGTCTGGAACGAGGAGGCCATCGACGTCAAAACCAAGTGCATCATCACCGTGGTGTCTCTGATGGCCTCCGGCATCACCGATTCCTCCCTGAGCTATCATCTGCAGAATGCGAAAAACAACGGCGTGACCAGGGAGGAGATCGCCGCCATCATCACCCACGCCACCATGTATGTGGGCTGGCCCAAGGGCTGGGCCGTGTTCCGCCAGGCCAAAGAGATCTGGAACGAGAGCGCACCTGCAAAAAGCGAAAAGGATGCCTATCAAAGCAGCATCTTTTTCCCCATCGGCGAGGCGAATCCCTACGGGCAGTTCTTTGTGGGGCAGAGCTATCTTGCCCCCGTCTCCACCGAGCAGGTGCCGGTTTTCAACGTGACCTTCGAGCCCGGCTGCCGCAACAATTGGCACGTTCATCACGCCACAGCCGGCGGCGGGCAGATGCTCATCTGCGTGGGCGGCCGCGGCTGGTATCAGGAGTGGGGCAAGGCGCCCTTGGAGATGACTCCCGGCACCGTGGTAAACATCCCGCCCAACGTGAAGCACTGGCACGGCGCCGCGGCGGATTCCTGGTTTTCCCACCTGGCCGTTGAGGTCGGCGGTGAGAACTGCGCCAACGAGTGGCTGGAGCCGGTGTCCCAGGACGATTACAACAAACTGAAATAAAAAGGAGAACAGAAACATGAACAAACTGGTAGCCTATTTTTCCGCCAGCGGCAGCACCGAAAAGCTGGCGCAGACCCTGGCCGCCGCAGCGGACGCGGCGCTGTATGAGATCAGGCCCCAAGTCCCCTATGAGCGGCGGGACCTGAACTGGATGGACAAGAAGTCCCGCAGCACCGTGGAGATGCAGGACCCCGCCTGCCGTCCCGCGCTGGCCGATACCGCGGCCCCGCTTGCCCCGGTCGACGTGGTTTTCCTGGGCTTTCCCATCTGGTGGTACCGGGAGCCCAGCATCATCGACAGCTTCCTGGAGGCCTATGACTTCTCCGGCAAGACCGTCGTGCCTTTCTGCACTTCCGGCGGCAGCCAGCTGGGAGAAGGCCAGGGCCGCATTGAAACGCTGGCAAAGGGCGCAAAGGTTCTGCCCGGCAAGCGCTTTGCCGCCCGCGCCTCCGAGACTGAGCTGAAGGCCTGGATCGCCGGGCTGGGGTTGGATTGAGCGGGGCCCAGACCATGAAAAGGCTGATTTCCGTCTGCCTTTTGCTGATCCTGGCCCTGTCCGGGGCCGGCTGCGGCAGCGCGCCGGCCCCGGCGGCGGCCACCGAAGCCCCTGCCGAACCCTCCGAGCCGGTCCCTGTCGAATCGTCCGAGCCGGTCCCTGCCGAGCCCGCCGAACCGGAGACGACCCCGCAGCCCGAGGATGCGCCCGAAGCCGAAGCCCAAAGCAGCGTCCTGGTGGTCTATTTCTCCGGCACCGGCAACACACGACGGATTGCGGAGCGGATCGCGGCCATTACGGGCGCTGATCTGGAAGAGATTCTCCCGGTCCGGCCCTATACCGAGGAGGACCTGAATTACAACGACCCCTCCACGCGCGCCACAGTGGAGCAGAACACCCCCGATGCCCGGCCGGAGATTGCCAATGAGATCTCCCTGGACGGCTATACCACCGTGTATCTGGGCTATCCCATCTGGTGGGGACAGGCTCCGCGCATTCTGAGCACCTTTGTCGGAAGCCACGACTTCACCGGAATCACCGTCATCCCCTTCTGCACCTCCGGCAGCAGCGGCGCCGGCAGCACCGGCGAAACTCTGGGCGAGCAGGCCGGAACCGGAGACTTCCGTTCCTCCACCCGTATGAGCGCGGACATCTCCGACAGCGAGCTGCAGAGCTGGCTCGGTCAGTAAGGGCTCCGGGCGTTTTGCATTACATCCGATAACCATATGACAATCTGATTCCTTCGGCCGTGCAGCCCTGTGGTCTGAGGGATAAAAACAGGAATGCCTGCACCGGCGGCGGTCCTCCGCCGCCGGTGCAGGCATTCTTTCTTATTCTGTCGTCTCAGCCGCTTTTCGCAGCCGTGCCGCGGGGCCGGACGTCACAGGGTCTCCTTCTCCCCGTAGAGCTCCTTCTCGTGCTGAAAGCCCCAGTTCATGATGGCATAGCACACAGGCAGCAGGTCACGGCCCATCTCGGTCAGCGAATACTCCACGTGGGGCGGGATCTCGTTGAACTGCTGCCGGCTGATGAGACCGTCCTCCTCCAACTCCCGCAGGGCCTTGGTCAGCATGGTGTTGGTGATGCCGGGGAGGTCCTTCCTCAGCTGGCCGAAGCGGACGGTGTCATAGATGCACATTTCATACATCAGCCGGGATTTCCACCGCCCCTGCAGCATCACCAGAAGCGGGGTGACGGGGCAGTTGCCGTCCCGGGTCACGATGCCCTTTTTCACGTTGACCAAGTACTCCTCATAGCTCATATACTCACGCTTCATGCCCTTCCCCTCCGAATCTGTTCCAGCTTTTCACCCGCTGTCTCATGCCCTCCACGTCCAGCACGCCCCGGGCAAAGCCCTTGCGTACCAGCTCCTCCGGT
>CAMVIC010000116.1 GCA_947167435.1 uncultured Clostridia bacterium
CACGGAACCGTCATACCGGTTCTGCACCCAGCCGGTGGCGCCGACGGCCCGGGCGGCGTGGCTTGCCCGCCAGCGAAAGCCCACGCCCTGCACCCGGCCGGTGAAAACCAGGTGTTTTCGAATCTTCGTCCCGTCCATGTCTGTCACGCTCGGTTTCCTTTTTTTCGTCAAGTGTAGCACATCGGGCGGCCCGGTTCAAGTACGCGGGGAGAATGCGCGGATGACTGGAAAGGAGCGGGCCTCTGTGTTACAATAGGGCAAAAAGCAGCCGGGAGAGAAACCATGAACAGCCTGAAAGAGCAGATTTTCGCCTATGCAAGGCAGACCTACGGCGTGGAGCCGGACTATCCCTTCGCCACTGCGCCGGCTTACCCGGTGCTGCGCCACCCGGACAGCCGCAAGTGGTTTGCCCTGCTGATGGACCTGCCCCGCAGCCGCCTGGGCCTGAGCGGGGAGGAACGGGTGGACGTGATAAACCTGAAATGTTCCGCGGCCCTGGCGGCTTCGGTGCGCAGGCAGGAGGGAATCCTGCCCGCCTACCACATGAACCGGGACAGCTGGGTGACCATCCTGCTGGACGGCACGGTGCCCCTGTCGGACATCTGCCCGCTGCTGGACCTGAGCTATCAGCTGACGGCGGACGGAAAAAAGCGGGGCGGACACAGGAACTGGCTGGTGCCTGCCAACCCCCGATATTACGACCTGGAGGCCGCCATCCGCGAATCGAAGGATAAAAGCTTCCTGTGGAAGCAGTCCAGCCGGGTGTCGGTGGGGGACACGGTGTATCTCTACGTGGCGGCGCCGGTGTCCGGCATCCGCTACAAATGCCGGGCCGTGGAGGTGGACATCCCCTATGCCTATGCGGACGAGAACGTGCGCATGAGCCATGTGATGCGGCTGAAGCTCCAGAAGACCTACAGGAAGCCCATTGACCGGGAGACCCTGCGCGCCCACGGCGTCACCACCGTGCGGGGGCCCCGCTATATGCCGGAGAGCCTGATCGAGCATCTTGAGGGAACACGCCATGCATGATATCTGGAACCCCTGGCACGGCTGCAGAAAATGCAGCGAGGGCTGCCTGAACTGCTATATGTATTACCTGGACGCCCTGCGGGGCAGGGACGGGGGCGAAATCTACCGGACCAGGGCGGGCTTTCGCTATCCGCTGTCCAGGGACCGGGAGGGCCGCTTCAAGGTCAGAAGCGGCGAGATGCTGCGGGTGTGCATGACCTCGGATTTCTTTCTGGAGGAGGCGGACCCCTGGCGGATGGAGGCCTGGGAGATCATGCGGCAGCGGCCGGACGTGAAGTTCTTCCTGCTGACCAAGCGGCCCCAGCGGGTGGCGGCGCAGCTGCCGCCGGACTGGGGCGATGGCTGGGAAAACGTGATGTTCAACGTCACGTGCGAAAACCAGCGGCGGGCGGACGAGCGCATCCCCATCCTCCTGTCCCTGCCGTTCAGGCACAAGGGCATCATGTGCGCCCCGTTCATCGGGCCCGTGAGCATCCGGGACTATCTGGGCGACGGGCAGATCCAGCAGGTGCTCTGCGACGGGGAAAACTACGGCGGCGCCCGGCCCTGTCACTATGAGTGGGTTAAGCGGCTGCGGGACGAGTGCGCCGAGGCGGAGGTGCGCTTCGTGTTCTGCGGCACCGGGCGGCATTTTGTAAAGGACGGGCGCAGCTACCGGATTGAGGGCAGCGGCCTGCAGAGCCGGCAGGCCTTTCGCTCCGGCCTGAGCTATCCGGGAAAGCCCATCGAATTCAAACTCACCGACACCTGGGGCCAGCCTATCCCGAAGGAGGAGCTGCACGTGCCCTGGTTCGGCCCCCGCTGCCAGAGCTGCGGCATGCAGTTGTGCTGCAACGGTTGCAGCCGCTGCGGCAAATGCGAGAAGGACGCGGAGCGGGAGCAGCGATAGACAAAGTATAAAGTATACAGGCGCCTGCCGTCTTCTGACGGCAGGCGCCTGTTTGTTAGCCTGTTTGCGAATCAGTCCAGAATCTCGATGTGCTCGATGACCGGCTGCTGGTCGGCGGGGATCGTGCCGTTTGCGTCAGTAGGTTTTGCGTCTTTGGCAATCTGCTCGGCGATCTCCATGCCCTCGGTCACCCGGCCGAAGGCGGCATAGCTGCCGTCCAGAAACACAGCGTCCGCCACGGTGATGAAAAACTGGGAGCTTGCACTGTCAGGGTCGTTTGCGCGGGCCATGGAGATGACGCCCTTCACGTGGCTGATGGGGTTTGCCACGCCGTTTGCCGCGAACTCGCCCTTTATGGTGTTCTCCGAACCGCCCATGCCGGTGCCCGTCGGGTCGCCGCCCTGAATCATGAAGCCGTCCATGATCCGGTGGAAGGTCAGCCCGTCGTAAAAGCCGGACTGTGCCAGCCGGATAAAGTTTGCGACCGTAATGGGCGCGGTGCCCTCGTCCAGCTCCAGCCGGATGCTGCCGTAGTCCCGGACGGTGATTTCCGCGTGGCGTACGGACTGAAAGGGCTCTGCCGCCGGGGCGGGAGCCGCCGTCGGGGCGGGCTTTGCCGCGCCGCAGGCGCAGAGGAGCAGGGCGGTAAGACTGAGCAGGATGACAAAGCTTCGTTTCATGTGGTTTCCCTCGTTTCTGTTTCGTTTTGCAGGGCGGCGGCAAAGTGCCGCTCAAAAGCCGCAATGGCCTGCCGGCTGAGCGCGGAGTTGGGAGTGAGCATATCAAAGGCATGCATGTCGGTGGGATAGACGTCCACGTCCGCCTTTACCCCGGCAGCGCGCAGGGCGGAGACGTAGGCCAGAGTTTCGGCATAGAAGGGCTCGCCCCGGCCCACAAAGGTGTAGCAGGGCGGCAGACCGCGGTAATCCGTCTGCCCGGCGGGGGAGGCGTAGGGAGAGACGGGCCGCTTCGCGCTGCCGCGCAGATACAGACGCCAGCCCAGATGGTTGCGCCGGGTGTTCCAGATTCTCCCGTGATTGTCCCGGGAGCTTTCGGTGTCCAGGTTGCTGAGCATGGGATAGAGGGGCATCTGAAAGGCCACGGGGATTTGCCGGTCCCGGGCCATCATGCAGACCGCGGCGGCCAGCCCGCCGCCGGCGCTCTCTCCGCCCACCATGAGCCTGTCCCGGGGAAAGCCCAGGGTCGCGGGGTGCCTGCTCATATAGTCCAGCACCGCAAAGCAGTCGTCTGCGGCGGCAGGATAGGGCTTTTGCCAGGCCAGCCGATAGCCCGGAGAGACCACCAGCGCGCCGAATTTCCTCACCAGGTCCAGAGCACGGCCCATATAGACCATCTCCTTCATGCCGGTGATATAGCCGCCGCCGTGAATCCAGAGGACGCCGCAGCTTGCGCGCCTGCCCCTGGGACGCAGGATCAGCACCGGCACGCGGCCGATGCGCGCCCTCTCCACCAGAAAGTCCCGTTCAGGAATTGACAAAAGCTTCATTCCGATTCCTCTCCGCTGTGGCAGTAGCCGTAATACCAGCAGGGATAGGGCTCCGTACACTGCCCGCCCGGCATCTGGACCGGTTCCTCCGGCTGCTTCTGCATCCGGTTCAGGTCCCAGATATGGTCGTTGACCCACTTGTAGAAGCCCTTTGCCTCTTTTGTCACCTCATGGGGCACAAAGGGCTTTTCTTCATCGGGCCCGTGTAGTACAATGAATATGCGGCCGATCTTCATCCCGCAGCGGGCCATGATGTAGTACTGAAAGCCCGCGTCCCGGACAAACTGCGCCTGCAGCTCCGCTGCGTTTTTGACCTCGTAGAAGTCATAACCCGATTCCGTCTTGCGGAGAATGTCCACCGCGCAATAGTTGTTGTAGTTGGAGAAGGCTGCCTCGCAGATTACCGGCGTACCGGCCTCCAAATGCTCCTGGGTGCGCCGGAGCATGGCGGCTTTATCCGGGATGCGTGTGCCCGGCCGGTATACGGTCATCTCCTCATAGGGCCCGAACATGCCCATGGCCTGATCCCCGAAATCATTGCCTGCGTCCAGCTTCGCCTGCACCTCCGGTGGGATGACCTTCAGACCGGGCCTGTGCTTGTCCAGCCACAGCATTTTCGGGCACTGCATCCCGCGCATGAAATCGGTTTTCGTAATCGCCATTTTGCGCCTTCTCTCTCGTCTGCCGGCAGTTTTTCCTCATCATAGCAGAACGGACGGGAGAATACAAGCCGGCAGCGCCGTCAGAGCGTGTGACAGGTCTGTGATAATTGCCCCGATAGAATAAACATAAAGGAACATATCTGTATAAAGAAAAGTCATAATAAAAGTCGTAAGAAAGAAAGGACGGAAAGACCATGAAAAAAATAATTGCGGGATTGATGGCGCTGACTCTGGTGCTGGGTCTGTGGGCAGTGCCCGCCTGCGCAGAAAACGTGACGCCGGAGGATTCCCCGGCATGGGTCGGCAAGCTGGAGCAGGCGCAGGATGCGCAGCAGCTCTTTGTGGTGGCAGGCGTGGGTCCCACGACGGCCTGGGTCTCTCTGCACGAGAAGGATGAAAGCGGCGTGTGGAAGCAGATCATGACCACGCCTGGCTTCATCGGCAAAAACGGCCTGGGCAAGCAGGCAGAGGGCGACAGCATGACGCCCGTGGGCACCTTCTCCTTCAATTACGCCTTCGGCATTGCGGAGGACCCGGGCTGCGCCATCGCCTATCAGCAGGTCGACGACGACTGCTACTGGTCGGGAGACCAGCGGCAGGGCTATGCCTACAACCGGATGGTCAGCCTCCGGGATCTGCCCGATCTGAACACGGCTGACAGCGAGCACCTTGTGGACTATACCTATCAGTACCGGTACTGTCTGAACATCAGCTACAACGAAGAGGGAACGCCTGGTCTCGGGTCGGCCATCTTTCTGCACTGCCTTGGACCCTTTAAGCCCTACACCGGCGGCTGCGTGGCCATCCCTGAAGAGCGGATGCTCACGGTGATGCAGAAGGTGAGCCCCGACTGCGTGGTGGTGATCGACTCTCTGGAGAAGCTCAGCCCCGAGACCTGGGAGGACTGGGGCCTGCAGCCGCGGGAAGACGGCGGCGCCCAGGGCACGGAGCTTTCCGGCGACTGGCCCTTTGCCGTCGATTACGGCAGCTCGGAGCGGTACACCCAGCGCTCCATGGACCGGGCGATCGCGCTGATCATGGAAGAGTTCGGCACATGGGAGGGCTGCGAGATGCACAGCATCCGCTATGCGGGGGACGCCTGCGTCAGCGAAGAGAACCTGAACTGGCTCAACAGCCTGGCCAAGGGAGAGACCTTCACGGAGTGCATCGCGTTTCTGAGCGATTTCCATTCGCCCAAAGAGGCGGTCGGCGCCTGGAACCCGGATTCGGAATACACGGATTATCAGTGGTGGCTGGCCGGCACCGAGGACGGCGACTGGCAGCTGATCAACTGGGGATACTGAACCTGACAAAGGAGGAATCGAAATGCTGAACATTCAAAAAACCCTTGAGGAAAAGACACTGACGGTCGCCCTCTCCGGGCGGCTGGACACCACGACTGCCCCGGAGCTGGAGAAGAACCTGCAGGAGAGCCTTGACGACGTCGACGAGCTGGTGATGGACATGGCCGGCCTGGAATACATCTCCTCCGCCGGACTGCGCGTGCTGCTCACCGCGCAGAAGACCATGATGAAGCGCGGCGGCATGAAGGTGACGCACGTCTGCGAGGCCGTGATGGAGGTCTTTGAGGTCACCGGCTTCGCCGATATCCTGACCATCGAATAAGCATGCGGTAAGGAGATC
>CAMVIC010000117.1 GCA_947167435.1 uncultured Clostridia bacterium
CGCCACATTTTTTGTGAATCCGTATTTCACTAAAAATCTCGCTACGCTCGGCAAATGCGCCTGCAAAGCAGGCTTTTTGCTGGCGGGTTATTGGAATGCGAGGTGGGTCTTGCCCCCTCGCGCTCCCCCGCGGCTCTGTTGTCTTTCCTCTTTTGCAGACTTTTTTGACAGTCTCGAGGCCATCGGCAGAAAGCCGATGGCCTCAATGTTTATTGTGTTTATTATAATTTCTTTCAGCGGCTTTTGGTGTAGGTCAGCTCATAGTGCTCGCCGTCCGCGATTTTGGTGTCATGGGCGCCGGTGGTCAGGGCCGCGCCGTCCTTGCTCAGGGCCCAGAAGGCCCGGTCGGCCGACCAGTCCGCGGCCTCGCCGTCCACCACGGTGATAAAGCCCTCGTCCTTGCGCTCTACCAGCCCCTCCGCCTGGAGCAGCGCGTCCAGCAGATTGTCCGCCGCGGTGTCCAGCGCCACTTCCTTCCGGCTGCCGTCGGCATGGGTCACCGTCACGGTAATGTGAATCTTCTCCGCCTCCAACACCCGGAAGAACACCGGCAGACTCACACTGCTGCCGCTGTCATAGTGCAGCACCGCCTCCGCCTCATAGCTGCCGGGTGCAAGTCCCGCCGCCGGCCTCAGAAGATAGCTCTCCTCGTCGGTCTCCCCGGCTGGGATGACCAGACTCTCCGGCCCCTGAAGCCGGAAGCAGGCCGCGTCCTTCCCGTTCAGGCTGACGCCGGAAAGACTGCCGGGCTCGTCCCCCACGGTCCACAGGGTCAGGGGCTGCGCCTCCGGCTCCTGTCCTTCCGGCAGAGGCTCAAAGGTGGGCACCCTGGCGTACAGCAGGGCGTAGGTGGCCGTGACGGGCTCGCTGATCTCCGCCCCCTGGGCCACCGCCACGGCGGTGATGCTGCAGCCCTCCTGGGCCAGAATGGGCGCGGTGTAGAGAATCGCCTCGTCCAGCTCTCCCGCTCCCGTACCCGCCCACACATAGATTTCCGCGCCCTGGCCGGCCGTCAGCTCGAGGGCCTGAACCTGACCGTAGGTACCGGCAGGCTTGTCAAACTTCGGCGCTTCCGCCTGAAAGCGCAGGCTCAGCCGCAGCTCCTCCGATGGGGCGACCACCAGCGCGCCGGTCTCGTCCGTGTCCGTCAGGCCGATGTCGGCGGAATAGGACAGCAGATGATAACCCTCCCGGGGAATCACGGTGCAGACGGCGTCTCTGTCCAGCCAGAGCTCCCCGTTCTCCTCCGTCAGGCCCGTCAGCTCGGCAAAGGGCGAGACGTCTGTGTCCAGCGTTACATGATAGCGGAAGGGCTCCTGAAAGCGGGTGGCGAAATCGTAGATTGCGCCGCCTCCCTCGATGACCTGACCCAGACCGGAGAAGACCTCGCCGCCGTTTGCGTAGACGGTGCCGCCGTTGTTGTAGGTGACGCCCTCGTTGTTGTAGACGGTGCCGTTGTTGTTATAGACCAGGCCGCCGTTGTTGTATACGACGCCGCCGTTATTGTACACGGTGTCCTCGTAGGCAGCGTAATAAATCTCTCCCTCCGCCACGGTGATGGGTCTGACCACCGGGCCCACGGCCTCGTCCGGGAACTTGGCCGCCGCATCCTCAGGGCCGAAAACGAGCACGGCCTCCGCACTCTGCGATGCCTCCACGGTCACCTGGGCGGGGATCTCCCCCTCCGCCAGGGCCGCGGCAGGGCACAGGCAAAACAGCAGCGCCAGGGTCATGACACAGGCAAGCAGTCTGAACTTTTTCATGTCAGCCTCCTTCATGTACGTGCAGCTGAAGCACATCCGGCCGGGCGTAGTGGCCGCAGGGGTCAAACTCCATGCGGCTGGCGGGCACCTGCCGCAGGTCCAGGTCCGCGTACAGGATGCCCTCCCGGTCCCACAGAGTCTCCGTCACCGGGTGCCCGTAGGGGTCGATCACGCTGCTGCCGCCCCGGCAGACGATCTCCGGCAGGCGGGCAATCTCCTCCTGGGCACGCAGGTCCTTCGGATACTGGTCCCGGGTAAAAAACATGTCGCAGTTGATGAAGTAGCAGCGGCCCTCGATGGCGATGTGCCGGATGGTGTCCTGCCACTCCGGGTTGTCGTTGGTGTTGGGGGAGAGATAGATCGTAATCCCCTTCTGATACAGGGCAACCCGGGCAAGGGGCATATAGCTCTCCCAGCAGATCAGGCTGCCCATGGGGCCCCAGGGCGTGTCCGCCACCGGGAAATAGTGGGATTGGGCGTCTCCCCAGACCACCCGCTCCGCCCCGGTTGGCTTAAGCTTGCGGTGATGGGCTGCCAGGTCCCCGTCTGGAGAGAAGATCAGGTTGCTGTTATAGAGTGTGGCGCTTTCCGCCACCCGCTCCGACACGCCGATGGAGAGCCAGACCCCCGCCTCTTTTGCGGCGCCGGCCAGCGCCTCCGTCTCCGGGCCGGGAATAAGGAGGGAATTGTCGTAATAGCGCTTCCAATCCTCCCGTCCGCTCTCTTCCCGGTGCCCCACCGTGAAGCCGAAGGTCAGGCCGAAGGGATAACAGGGGATAAACAGCTCGGGAAATACCACCAGCTCCGCGCCGTTGCCCGCCGCCTCCCGCAGCAGGCGCAGGGCCTTGTCCAGGCAGGCCTTTTTGTCGAACAGCACTGGCGCCGCCTGCACCACCGCCGCCCGGCAGCTGCTTTTCAGTTCCTTCACCGGCGTCCCTCCTCCGCTTTGTAAGATTATTCTTTATTATAAAACCCGGGCAATCGGCTGTAAAGCAGAAAATTCCCTATTTTTTTGGTAAACGCTGATTCATACGTCTTCGGCACCTGACGGCAAATCATTCGCCAGCTCTGCGTTACAAAAACTTGAAATACACAAAGTATTCTTGCGTTTTTGTGCCTTGATCTGACGAAGATTTCCTCGCCAGCTGCTCTCGCCGCATGGAATCATCGTTTACCTTGACAAGCCGCGCCGGGTTTTTCTATAATGGTCAGCGGATGGCGAAATCAGCCGGGGATTCGGCTGATTTCGCCGCCAACGACAGCTTTGGATTTTCCGGAATGCCCCGGGAGGTGAGCCCAATGAACATTGCAGCCATAACAGGGCCTGAGGTTCTGATCGCAGAGACCCGGCGGCTGGGCTTTCTGCCCTTCTTCTCCAATGAGATTCCCGGCTTCTCCATTGAGGAGCACACCCCTGCCCGGCTCTGGTTTTCCGCGACGGAGGAGGGCCCCTGGGAGTGGAAGGGCCCGGCAGCCCGCAGCGGCATCTGCGTCTACGGCAAGTTTTTCAGGGGCCGGGCGGGCTTTATCAGCCTGGACTGGTTCCCGGTTTTCGCAAACTACCGGCGGGACGGCTATGATTTCGACGCTCTGTATGAAGACGGCTTCGCCTCCCACAAAGACAAGCAGGTATACGACACACTCAGCGAGCGCGGCTCCCTCCTGTCCAGGGAGCTGAAAAGCCTCTGCGGCTACCGGAAGGACGGGAACAAGGGCTTCGACGCCGTGATCACCCGCCTGCAGATGCAGAGCTATGTGTGCATTGCGGACTTTGCATATTCGGTGGACAAGCTGGGCCGGCAGTACGGCTGGGGCGTCGCCCGCTACACCACGCCGGAGGCTCAGTTCGGACCCGACCTGATGGCCCGGGCTTACCGGGAGGACCCGGCCGCCTCCCGCGAACGGGTATACGCGCACCTGCGCTCCCTCTTCCCCGACGCCGGCGAAAAGCAGATTCGTAACCTCCTGGGAGATAAAAGCTGAGGCTGTGATAACAGTCCGCCTCCAGACAGGCCGCCATGCGTTGCGCAAAAGAAGCGCATATCAACAGAGATCCCCGGCGAAAACGGATAAACGTGTCCGAATTCGCCGGGAATCTCTGCTTTTTTATCCTTTCTGTGCCTGTACGCCAGGGGCGGCGTCCCCCTACAAGCCCCTGACCAGGTCTTTTTTGTACATTGGCTTTTTCAAAGCCCCGTTTTTACCTTTTACCGGTCGAACACCCCTGCGGCCTCGGCCATGCGGGTGATCACCGGGATCCGCTGGGGGCAGGCGCCCTCGCACTGGCCGCAGGCAATGCAGCTCTCTGCGGCGCCGCTGCCCTCGGACAGGAGCTGGCGGTACGCCGCATGGGCGCCGGGCTGCTCGCCGTAGGTGAGAACGCGGTTGTAGGCCTTGAAGATTTCCGGGATGTTGATCTTTTGCGGGCAGCCCTCGGTGCAGTAGCGGCCGGCGGTGCAGGGCACGGTGGGCACGGCGCGCAGCCCATCCACCAGCTTGTTCACCGTCTCCCGCTCCTGCTGCGACAGGGGGCGGAAGGGGTCGAAGCTGCCCAGATTGTCCTGCATCTGCTCCATGCTGCCCATGCCGGACAGAATCATCTTCACTCCGGGCAGCGAGCCCACAAAGCGCAGCGCGTAGGAGGGGACGCTCGCCGCCGGGTCCAACGCCCGGAAAAGCGCCTCGTGCTCCGGCCGGAGGGAGGCCAGCTGTCCGCCCTTCACCGGCTCCATGACCACCACGTCCTTGCCGTGCTTTTCGTGGGCCATCTCATACAAAGCCCGGGACTGCACGTCCCTGCTTTCCCAGTCGATGTAATTGATCTGCAGCTGGACGAAGTCCACCTCCGGGTGGGCACTGAGAATCTCATCCAGCACCTCCGGCGTCCGGTGGAAGGAGAAGCCAAGGTGCCGGATCAGGCCCTGCGCCTTCTTTTCCCGCACAAAGTCCCAGATGCGAAAGCGCTCTATCGTCTCATAGTGGGCAGGCTGTAGATTGTGCAGCAGGTAATAGTCAAAATAACCCGCTCCGGTGCGCTGCAACTGGATCTGAAATTCCTGCTCCGGCGTCAGTTCATCCCCCAGAGGCCAGATGGAAAGCTTGGTGGCGACGGTGAAGCGATCTCTGGGATGGCGCTCCACCACTGCCTTGCGAAAGGCCTCTTCGGAGCCGGGATAGGCGTAGGCCGTGTCAAAATACGAAAAGCCCCGATCCAGAAATGCGTCCGCCATGGAACAGACCTGCTCCAGGTCAATCTGCCCCTCCTTTTTCGGCAGCCGCATCAGGCCAAAACCCAGCTTTTTCTCGTTCCAGTCGTTCATGCTTCGCTCTCCTCTCTTTGTTTCCCTTATTTTACCACATGAGAGGGGCGCTTGTCCATTCCGGTCCGGACAGGGACGGGAGATTTCTTCTGAGTCTGCAGCCCCTTCCCCGCTTGCGTTTTTTGGCCAGGTATACTATAATTTCCAGCGAATTCAAATGAGAAGCGGAGAGAAAACGCCCATGACGCTTGAAGAACTGAACGCACGCTGCAGCTATAACACCCGCAACGGCATCTGGATCCTGGCCCGGACGCCCGGACGCTGCACGGTGGAAATCCGGGTGACGGAGCATTCCTGCAATCCCTACGGCTTTGTCCACGGGGGGCTGCTGTTTTCCGCCTGTGACACGGCGGCCTGCGTATCGGCCATGGGAGAGGACCCGGCAGCGGAGCAGATGATCACCCAGTCCGGCAGCCTGAACTTTCTCCGTCCCGGCATGGGAGACCGGCTGCGGGTGGAGGCGGAATGCGTCTATCGGGGCGCACACTCCGCCCTGTCCCGGGTATCGGTATACTCGGAAGAGGGGAAGCTCCTGAGCAGCGGGGAATTTCGCGTGGCCATCCGGCCTGCTGAATAGTCACTCTTTCTCAAAAAAGAAGCGCATCCAAGCTGAACTTGGATGCGTTTCTTTTT
>CAMVIC010000118.1 GCA_947167435.1 uncultured Clostridia bacterium
GAACTCATAGTTGCGATAACCGCGGCAACTATGGTTCCAATGCTTTTTCCAACGTAACTACTCAGCAGCCCAGGCTTAAAATATAATCCGGCCTGCCAATAACTGCATTGATTATAGCTTCATAAGCATTGCTTCCAAGCTTTTTCGCCGTGCTGACGTAAGACATGATATCGAGGTATTCTTGTGCACCTTTTTCCGTGCGAAAACATCCGGAGACCTTGGTCTTTGCCTTGATCATTCTGAGATCGCGCTCTGCCTGGTTGTTATCGAAGGGAACATGAAAGTTTCTTGTAAAAAGGCAGACTGCTCCCTTGAGTTTTTTGAGACGATCAATCAGCGACAGTGCCTTACCTCGAGGCCTTCTTCCCCTCCGCTTTTTCCCCGGTATGGATGTTGGTTCTGGAGTTTCTTCATAGGCCAGATTGATTATTTGGTCATATGCAGAGCTGAATTTGTGGTGGTAATAGTAACTCAGTTCCTGTTTTCCCAGAACAACTGCTTTATCCCGTACCTTTTTCATCTCAAGAAGCAGGTCTGCAAAGGCCTGCGGCCATGTAAACTCCGGATGGTTCTCCTTTATTCCATTCAACTCCCGGAGAAGATGTGCACAGCAAACCGCATGCTTGACTCCCAGCGCATTAGCTCACTACGGATAAAGAAGCAAGGAGAGGTTAAAAATTTTTGCCGTTCCCATCCGGCGGGGCCTCGCCGGATAGGTCTGGCTCAATCGTCGGGCAAGTCCACCTTGCCTACAAAAGAATAATAAATCTCGATGTCCTGGTGGCGCGTTCCCTGCTCGTCCTTCCAGCACTCATGCACCACGATCTTCTCCACGAACTCCCGCAGGAGGGTGGGGGTCAGCTCCTCAAAGCTGGTGTACTTCCGCACAACGGCCATGAACTTCTCCACGTTCACAGCGGCCTCCTGCGCCTGCCCCAGCTCCGCCTGTAACTCGGCGGCACGGGCCTTCAGCGTGGCCTGCTCCTGCTCATAATCGGTGGACAACTCCATGAAACGCTCGTCCGTAATGCGCCCGCTCACGCTGTCCTCATACAGACGCTTGAAGATGCCGTTCAACTCTCCGATACGCTTCTGCGCCGCCTCCAGCTCGCGGCGGCGGGCGGCGTTCTTCCGCTTACCGCCGTCCTCGTTCTGTGCCATCAGCAGCTTCATAAACCGGGCCTCATGCTTGGCGGCGTAGCTGGTGACTTTCCGCAGATTTTCCGTCACGCCCGCCGTCAGAAGGTCGGTGCGGATGAAATGTGCCGTACAATCGGCGGTGCGCTTCTTGTAGCTGCCGCAGATGTAGCAGTCCTGCCGCCGCTTGTTCGTTTCATACCTCTGCTGGTACATGACGCTGCCGCAGTCGGCGCAGAACAACAGACCGGAGAACAGGCCAACCTCGCCGTAGCGGTTGGGCCGCTTTCGCTGTTTGCGAAGCTCCTGCACTCGCTCCCAGGTGGCCTCGTCAATGATGGCCTCGTGGGTATGCTCAAAGACCATTATCTTGTCCTCTGGGTTGGCAACGCTGGTCTTGACCTTGTAGGACACCTTCTCCGTCTTGAAGTTGACGGTATGCCCCAGGTACTCCCGGCGCTCCAGGATGTGCGCCACGGTGTTGCTCGACCACTTACAGGGGTAGTCCGGGTAGTAACGGCGGGTGCTGCCGGTGCGCCGGTACTCCATCGTCCCCGGCGTGGGGATGTTCTGCTCGGTCAGCATCCGGGCAATCTTGGTGGGGCCGTTCCCGGCAAGGCACAGACTGAATATCTGCTTTACAACAGGTGCGGCCTCCGGGTCAACAACGAAGTGTCCGTCCGGGCCTTTCAGATAGCCATAGACCGGCTGGCTGGTGATGGGTTTTCCGCTCATGCCTTTAGCCCGGAAAACCGCTTTGATTTTCTTGCTCGTGTCCCTCACCATCCATTCATTAAATAAATTCCGCAAGGCGCTCATGTCGTTGTCGCCCTGGGCGCTGTCCACGCCGTCATTGATGGCGATAAAGCGGACGCCTTTCTTTGGGAAGGTAATTTCTGTAAATAGGCCCACTTGCAGATAATTCCGTCCCAGGCGTGAGAGGTCTTTCGTCACGACCGTCTTGACCGCGCCGCTCTCCACAGCGTCCATCATCTCGGTGAAGCCGGGCCGCTGGAAGTTGGCTCCGCTCCATCCGTCATCCACGAAAAACTGATAGGGCATCAGGCTATGCTCACGGGCGTAGCTTTCGAGGATGCGCTTTTGATTGGAAATCGAGTTGCTCTCGCCCTGCAATTCATCGTCGCGGCTGAGGCGGCAGTACAAGGCGGTGATGGGGGCTTGCATGGGTTGCTGTCTTAACATCGTTTCCTCCAATCCGACAGCCCCGGCCCCGCTATTCCGATGGCAACAGTATAGCACAGGCCGGGGCGGTTGTATAGTGCTTTTTACTTCCTTACAAGAAAAAGTTTTAAGCTGAGGATTATCGCGGAACTACCGGCAGGAGGTCACGGGCCGGGGCTGATCTGGCAGCGGCTTTCGGCCTCCAGGACTTTCGCCATTTTGTCGGCGGCGGTGTCGGTGGTGTCCTGCTTGAAGTAGCCGGAAACGGTGAGGACGGTGTTGCCCATGCGGATTTCAGTCACGCAGTCCGGGCGGCGGGTGGTGGTCTTGCTGGGGGTGTCGGTCATAGGCGGCTCCTTTCAAATTTTTGTTGTGGACATTTAGAGGGCCATTTTCGAGGCCCGGAATGGTAGTACACAGCTCCCCTATTGAGGACGGCCCAAAAGCCCCGTGATACCGGGCTTTTCAAGGGCCTAAACCGTTACATGGCGGCCCGGTGGCGGCGCACCCGCTCACGGGTCTTGCGGCGTTCTTCCTCCTTGGCGCACTCCGGGCAGTATTTGGCCCGGTTGGATTTTGGGATGTACCAGCCACCGCACAGGACGCACTTTTTTCTTTCCCGGCGGTGGAGCAGGGCGGCGCACAGGCTTTCGTCCAGAGGCAGCACAGCCGCCCGAAACCAGCGGCAGATCAGCGAATAGGAAATGCTCTGCGGGCAGACACATTCCTCCCCATCGTCCAGCAGAAGGCAGTTCCCGCCGTCATAGTTGCAGCAGTCATGCACCAATCGCCGGACGGCCCGGTACTGCGGATAGGTCAGCCGGACGGCGTTATCGGTCATGCTCGTCCCTCCGCTGGCTGGGCGCACCGTGAAGCACCTGGTCGATGTTCCGCTTGACGGTCAGCAGCTCGTCCGCCTCCCGCTTACGCTCCTGATACTCATTGTACCCGGCGTTCTTCTCGGACATCAGGGCCTCGATCTCCGCCGTCAGCTCCTTGACGGTGGGCAGCTTGGTGATGCCGTTGGCCTTGAAGAAACGAATGGTGGCCTCGGAGAGGAGAAGATCACCTTCATGCTCCTGCCGGTAGGCGGCGCGGGCCTTGGGCGTTTTCTGTGCGGCGAGGCCATCCCGGACTGCTTTGGTGTTCCGGTAGATGATGATCTGCCGCCGCAGCTCCTTTTTTTCTTTCAAGGCCAATTCCTTCGGCTTCAAGCTGGCGGCGCTGTCACGCACAGCGGCAAAGGCGGCGGACACGGCGGCGTCCAACTCCTCCGGCGAGGAAACGCCATACTCGGTATAGACGTTGACCGAGTTTGCTATCTGCTTCAGGTTGAACACGGACGCCCATTGCTGGTAGCCGATGCCCTTGCCCTCGGCTTTCTTGGCCTCAATGTCCACCATGCGCTGGACGCCCTGGGGCTGGCGAAGCTGCTCCCGGATGCTGGGCTTGGCTCCCAGGCTGGGACGGGCGGCGTTGCGTTCCAGAGCGGCACCGACGGCGGCGCGGTCGAAATCGTCCCCCAGCTTCCGGGCGGTGATGGGCTTGGCCCGGTCGGGGGTGAGGTAGGACAACCGGCCCCGGCTCTCCTTGACGGTGATGCCCCGCTGTAACAGCCGCTGGGCAAAGTCCTCGAAGCTGACGGCCAGGTTGAGGACGGCCCGGATCTCCCGGCGCAGCTTCTCCTTGTCCGTTTCAAACTTGGTGGGCGGCTTACCCTGGGCGGCGGCTTCGGTGTCCAGAGCAAGCTGCCCTTTCTTCTGCGCCCAATACTCCCGTTCGGTGACACGGTTTTTGCTCCCGCCCAGCAAGTCGATTTGGTACAGCCCCGCCCCCTGGCACAGCTCCATGACCTCGGCCCGGAAGTGGCGCATGGCTGCGGCGGTGCAGCGGTGCTTGGCTCCGGCCTGGGTGTCGCTGGCTCTGTCCATGTACGGTTTGCGCTCCACCTCGGCCACCCGCAGGGAGTTGATAACGATATGGACATGGATGTTGCCGCTGTGGTTGTGACCGTCCGGGTGGGTGCAGACAAGGGCCTGGTGTCCGGGGAACTGCTCGGCACAGAACCGCTCCCCCAGCGCCTGGGCCTTGTCCATTGTCAGGCCGTGGTCGGGGCCGTCCCTGGGGTCAAAGGACAGGATGTAGTGATGGCTTTTCACGTCCTCCCTCTGCTGGTTTTTTCCATAGCGGAGATTGGCCCGCATACAGGCTACGGCGAAGTCCTCCTCGCCGCAATTCAAAGAAGAAATGCGGTAGTCCTGACGGGGGACAAGCCGCCCGTTCTCGTCCAGGATGGGCTTGCCGGTGAACTCGTCATGCTCAAAGGTGAGGTACTGCTCCGCCACGCCGTAGTCGGCATTTTTAGAGCTTAAATGTTTCAGTGTTGCCAATGGCTTCACCTACCTCTCGAAGCACCTGGAACTTGAGGGCAGCGAGGTCGGACAGCTCCGCCCGAACCTCGGCGGCGAGGGTGTTGTACGGTGCTCCGTACTCGTTCAGATACCGGGCAATCTGATTGAGGTTGCCGCCGATTTTCCCATACTCCCCGGTCAGCCTGCCCACGGCGGCAAGCAGCTCGTCATTGACGGGGGACACGATGATGATGGGCTTGACGGTCGCGCCGGTGATGGCCTGCCGGATAAATTCGGACTGGCTCATGCCGTAGGCGGTCAGGCGCTCCATGAAGTCGGCGTGTTCTTCTTCGGTCACACGGGTCTTGATGATGTGGGTGCGGTGGGGCGTGTTGTAGCGTTTGGACAATAAACTTTTACCTCCTGTTTTGAAATTCCCTTTAGGGTATAGTTCGCCCATTATACACCTTTCAAGTTTTCCATATTCAGTTGTCATGGGCGATGTGTTACGCGATGGAAAAGGGAACATCAGGCTTTGGAAAAACACAATGCACCCAGGTGGTCAAGACCATCTGGGTGCAGAGAATTTTACTGATATTCACTTTTTATATCGCTCATCGTTAAGACTATTATAGAGCGAATGTAAAGTATTGTCAATGCGTTTTGAGGTCTAGTTTTGTCGAATTGGCCCGATGGAACAGTACAGACGCAAAGCGGGTGTACTATTCCGGCGGGTGCGCCGCTCTGCGGCGATTGCGGAAACGGCTTCCGATTTCCACCTGGTCAGGCGAGAACGCAACAGGCGGGGCTGACGGATTTTTGTGGCGCGGCTGCGCCACAACACCGGCGCGGAGCGCCGGTCAGCAGGGTTTGGGGAAGGCACTCCCCAACAAGTAGCAGACCAGGGGAACAAATGAGCGGAGCGAAATTTGGGCCACGGGTCGATACTTGCTCTCGCTCTCGCTCTCGCTCTCGCTCTCGCTCTCGCTCTCGCTCTCGCTCTCGCT
>CAMVIC010000119.1 GCA_947167435.1 uncultured Clostridia bacterium
GGGAGGCCATGCGGTCGGGGTGGAAGGGCTCGATCATGTCCAGCTTCTCGCCCACGCCGATGAACTTGATGGGCTTGCCGGTGGCGGCCCGAATGGAGAGAGCCGCGCCGCCGCGGGCATCGCCGTCCAGCTTGGAGAGCATCACGCCCGTAACGCCCAGCGCCTCGTCGAAGGCAGTGGCGGCGTTCACCGCGTCCTGGCCGGTCATGGCGTCCACAACCAGAAGAATCTCGGAGGGCTCAACCGCGTCGCGGATGTTTTTCAGCTCCTCCATCAGCGCCTCGTCGATGTGCAGGCGGCCGGCAGTATCCAGGAAGACCAGGTCGTTGCCGTGCTTTTTGGCGTGCTCAACGGCGGCCTTGGCGATATCCACGGGGTTTGTCTGCCCCATCTGGAACACGGGGATGTCCAGCTGCGCGCCCACGGTCTCCAGCTGCTGGATGGCGGCGGGACGATAGATGTCGCAGGCGGCCAGCAGCGGGCGCTTGCCCTGCTTGCGCATATAGCCGGCCAGCTTTGCGCCGTTGGTGGTTTTGCCTGCGCCCTGCAGGCCCACCAGCATCACCACGCTGGGGGACTTGGAGCCCAGGTTCAGCTTCTGGGTTTCGCCGCCCATGAGCTTGCACAGTTCCTCGTTGACGATCTTGATGACCATCTGGGCGGGGTTCAGGGCTTCCAGGACGTCGGTGCCGACTGCCCGGTCGGTGACGGTCTTGGTGAAGTCCTTCACCACTTTATAGCTTACGTCCGCCTCCAGCAGCGCCATGCGCACCTCGCGCATTGCCTCGCGCACGTCGGCGGCATTCAGCCGGCCCTTGCCGCGCAGCCGCCGGAATGCGGCGTTCAGTTTGTCAGATAAGCTTTCAAATGCCATCGTTCAACCTCTCACCATAAGCGCGTCCAGTTCCCGAAGGGCCAGCGCCAGCTCTTCGGCGGCTTCACCGCCGCACAGCGGACGCATACGCTCCAGCCGGACGTGAAGCCGGTTCAGACCCTGCTGCGTCTCTGTAAAGCGGCGCACAAGCCCGGTTTTTTCCTCCATCTCGCGCAGTGCCGCGTCCGCCCGGCGGATGTTGTCCCATACGCCCTGACGGGATATCCCGCACTGCTCCGCAATCTCTGACAGGGACAGGTCTTCGTTGCAGTGCAGCTCCAGACACCGGCGCTGCTTTTCGGTCAGCAGCTCCCCGTAGAAATCCAGCAGCATGGTCTGCATCAGCCGGTCCTCTTCCACGGGGCGCACCTCCTGTCAAGCTTTTTACCTTCACGGAGTATACACGCTTCCGGGGACGCTGTCAAGTGTTTTTTCTTAACAGCACAGGATTTTCTTTCTCCAGACCGGGATCGGCATCAGCTGTGAACACCGTGTAAATACGGCGGACTGCCCCTGTTTTTTTCGGAAAAATGTGTTATATTATAAAGTCAGAAGAAACTGACAGACTGCGGAGGTGCCTCATGAACCTTTCACGGACTGAGCTTATGCCGGGGGTATGGCTCAGCTATCTGCACTCGGAAAAATTCAAAACCGCCTGTCTGAGCCTGAGCCTGCTGACCCAGCTCAAGCGGGAGACGGCAGCCATGAATGCGCTGCTGCCCTATGTGCTGCGCCGGGGCACCATGCGCTGCCCGGATATGGAGAGCTTGGCCGCCCGGCTGGACGAGCTGTATGGTACCGCCATCGAGCCGGTGGTGCGCCGGATCGGAGAGATCCAGTGCATCGGCTTTTACGCCAGCATCCCGGAGGGAGACTTCCTGCCCGGCGGACAGGATGTGCTGTCCGAGGCCGCGGGGCTGATGGGGGAGCTGCTGCTCTCACCGAGCACCCGGGGCGGATTGCTGCAGCCCGGCTATGTGGACAGCGAGCGGGAGAAGATGCTGGAGCAGATCCGCAGCCGCATCAACGAAAAGCGCAGCTACGCCGTCCTCCGCTGCATCGAGGAGATGTGCTGCTGCGAGGACTTCGCCGTGGGCCGTTTGGGCTCGGAGGCGGAGTGCGAGAACATCCATTACAAAAAGCTCAGCAAATACTACCGCAGCCTGCTGCAGACAAGCCCGGTGGAGATCTTTTACTGCGGAAGGGCCTCCGAGCGGCAGGTGGCCGACGCCATGCGGCAGGCACTGATGACCCTGCCCCGGGGCGAGATCGACTATGAGATCGGCACGGACGTGCGCATGAACGCGCTGGAGGAGCAGCCCCGCTTCCTGGAGGAAAAGCTGGACGTGACCCAGGGCAAGCTGGTGATGGGCTTCCGCCTGGGCGAGTGCATGGAGGACCCGGACCCGGCGGCGCTGTATGTGTTCAACGGCGTCTACGGCAGCGGCACCACCTCCAAGCTCTTTGTGAACGTGCGGGAGCGGCTGCAGCTGTGCTATTACGCAAGCTCTCTGGTGGATATCCACAAGGGAATCATGCTGGTCTCCTCCGGCATCGAGTTTGACAGGCTGGAAAACGCCCGGGACGAGATCCTGGCCCAGCTGGAGGCTGTGGCAAGGGGAGAGATCAGCGAGGAGGAGCTGACCGCCGCCAAGGTGGGCGCGGCCTCGGAACTGCGCGCCATGACCGACAGCCAGGGAGAGCTGGAGGGCTTCTTCCTGTCCCAGACCCTGGACGGGCTGGAGTACGGCCCGCTGGAGCTGGCGGAGCTGGTGATGGACGTGACGAAGGAAGAGGTCGCCGCCGTGGCGAAGAGCGTGGTCTGCGACCAGATCTATTTCCTCAGCGGCAGCGGAGAGAGCGAAGAAGAGGAGGACGCGGAAATTGCAGAGTAAAGCCTATCCCCAGATCGGGGAGACCCTGTATTTTGACACCCTGCCCAACGGCCTGCGCCTGCGCGTAGTGCCGAAACCCGGCTTTCTGGGCTGCTTTGCGGCCTTTGCGACCAACTACGGCGGCGCCTGCCGCCGCTTCCGGCTGGACGGCAAGCTGGTGGACACCCCTGCGGGCGTGGCCCACTATCTGGAGCACAAAATGTTCGACCTGCCGGACGGGGACAACGCCCTGAACCTGCTCAGCGCCAACGGCGCCGACCCCAACGCCTTCACCGGCGACGACATGACCTGCTATTATTTCCAGTGCACCGAGCACTTTGAAGAGAACCTGCGCCTGCTGCTGCACTTCGTCTCCACCCCCTATTTCACCGAGGAGACCGTGCAGAAGGAGCAGGGTATCATCGCCCAGGAAATCCGCATGGGCGAGGACGACCCGGGCCAGGCCATCCTCTATAACCTGCTGGAGCAGCTCTATGAGCATCACCCCATCCGGGATCGTGTGACCGGTACGGTGGAGAGCATTGCCGAGATTACGCCGGAGCTGCTGTATGACTGCCACCGTGCCTTTTACGCCCCGGCCAACATGTGCCTTTGCGTGGAGGGGGACGTGGACCCGGAACGCATCGCCGCCATCGCCCGGGAGGTGCTGCCGGCGGAGAGCCGGAGCGTGCCCGCGCCGGACTTCGGCGGGGCGGAGAGCACCCTGCCCCTGACGCTCTGCCGGAAAGAGACCATGGCCGTCTCCGCGCCGCAGTTTCTGATCGGCGCAAAGCTGGACGTGATTCCCTCCGGGGAGGAGGCGCTGCGCCAGCGTCTGGTGGCCCAGCTGGTGCTGCGGCTGCTGGTGGGCTCCTCCAGCCCCTTCTATACCCGGCTGTATGCCGAGGGCCTTCTGAACCGGGACTTTGACTATGAGGCGGAGTTCCTGGCCGGGACCGGCACCGTCTTTTTCGGCGGCGAGAGCCCGGAGCCGGAGCGGGTGCTGGAAGAGCTGAAGGAGGAGCTGAAGCGGCTGTTCCGGGACGGCTTTGAGCCGGAGCGCTTCGAGCGGGCCAAACGGGCCTCTCTGGGGGCGCGGCTGCGGGGCCTGGAGGACTTCGGGGGAGTGTGCATCTCCCTGGCCTCCTCCTGCTTTGACGGCTACTGCGGACTGGACGCCATCGGCCTGCTGGGCCAGGTGGAGAAGGCGGAGTGCGACGCCTTCCTGCGCGGGCAGCTGGCGCCGGAAAAACTGGCGATCTCCGTGATCGCGCCGGGAAAGGCCTGAGCGATGTTTCCGCTGCTGTTTCAGACCATTCAGCGGGACTCGGTGATCTCCTTCCCGGGGCTTGGGATCTTTTCCCTGAACCCGCCGTCTTATTTTACCGTATTCGGTAGACCCATTTACTTCTACGGGGTGCTGATCGCCCTGGGCTTTGTCCTGGCGATTCTCTATTGTGCACGCGCCTGCCCCCGCTTCGGCATCCGGGCGGATGATTTTTACGACATGATGCTCTGGCTCATCCCCGCGGTTATCGTGGGAGCGCGGCTGTATTTCGTGCTCTTCCGGCTGGAGGACTACCGGGATGATCCCCTCAGTGTCTTTGCCCTGCGGGAGGGCGGCCTTGCCATTTACGGCGGAATCATCGCAGGCGTGCTGACGGTTGTCCTGGTCTGCCGCCATAAGAGGATCTCCGTCCCGGCCATGCTGGACCTGAGCTGCTACGGCCTGCTGATCGGACAGATTCTGGGCCGCTGGGGCAATTTCATGAACCGGGAGGCCTTCGGCAGCGAGACCGAAAGCTTCCTGCGCATGGGGCTCACGGCGCCGGACGGGAGCAGCATCTTTGTCCACCCCACCTTTCTGTACGAGAGCCTGTGGAATCTGGCGGGGCTCCTGTTCCTGATCCTGTGGGAGAAAAAGGGGAAGCGCCGTTACGACGGGCAGTGCGCGCTGATCTATTTTTTCTGGTACGGCCTGGGCCGTGCCTGGATCGAAGGACTGCGCACCGACAGCCTGTATCTGGGCGGCAGCGGCATCCGGGTGTCGCAGCTGCTGTCCGCTGTACTGGTTCTGGTCGCGGGAGCCCTGCTCCTGATTCAGAGCCGCCGGCCTCACCCGCCGGAGAAGCTGTATGTGAATCGTCACCCGGACACGGAAGCTGACAACAAAAAAGCAGAATAAGAGGAGGCTGAAATCATGGCAGACTACAAGGATTTTATCACCGGAACGCTCAACAGCCTGGCGGACAAAGCCAGAGAAATCGCGGGCAGCGATGCAGTCACCGGCTTTGTGGACAAGGTTAAGACTGCCGCCGAGGGCAGCACGGTCTACAGTGTCTACGAGCAGGGCAGCAGCCGCGCCAGGCAGTATGCCCGCATCGCGAAGCTGAGGATGGAGCTCAACGGCCAGAACGAGGAGCTGGGCCGCATCTATATGGAGATCGGCAAGCTCTGCTGCGAGCAGATGCAGGACAATCCAGACGGCTTCTTCGCGCCTCTGTTTGAGCAGGCCAAGGCAGTCACCGAGAACATCCGCGCAAAGCAGGCGGAGATCGACCAGATCAAGGCCGGCTTGGAGACCGCCGGAGCCGAGCGCGACATCGAGGTGGAGATCGTGGACGACCTGGACGCGGACATCGCCGACTTTGAGCAGATCGTGGACGAGAGCACCGAAAAGGGCCCCACGGAGTAACGCAAATCCCGGAACAGATTACAGAATGAATGAACGGCCATCCTGCAAATCAGGATGGCCGTTCAAGCTGTCGACAAAGCCGGATGGCTTTGTCGACAGAGGGGATTGCAGCCTGCTGCGCGCACTCGCGCAGGGGCGCTCGCACACTTGCAGGCTGAGAAGAGTTTTTTCC
>CAMVIC010000120.1 GCA_947167435.1 uncultured Clostridia bacterium
TCCCGAAACTGCGGAATAATCAGCTCAAACCCGCCGAACTCATCCAGCAGGGCAAAAGGGTACCAGACCGCGTCATTCAGGAGCGAGACGCCGGTCTCACGGTAGGCCTCGGTATCAGCGTGGGGCGGGGTGCAGCTGAAATCAAGCACCCGGCGGGGGGAGAGGCCTTCCACTCCGCCCAGCGCTGCGGCGGGAAGCAGTTCCAGCCCCAGCAGACTCCCGTCCTCCCCGGCGGACAGCCGGGTGAGAAAGCCTCCCGCCTCGGCTGCATGGCGCCCGAGAGCGCCGCGGATCATGGAAGATTTACCGCAGCCGGACGGTCCGGTCAGAATCAGACGCCGGGCCATCTCAGAAAAACCTCGCCATATCCGCAACTGCGCCGCATTCCCGGCTTCCGACGGGAAGACAGCTGCGAAAACTACTGCATGACGGTTCCAAAACACCAAAATCCATGTACGTTCTCCTTCTGTTGTATGTTGCTCCCATTATAAACCGTGCCCGCCGCGGCGTAAAGCACTTTCCCGCCTGTAAATTTCTGACGGCAGGACTTGCTTTTGCCCTGGACATAGAGTATAATGCGCACGATTTGCCCATTGGGCGAGTTTCCCTGCAAAAGAGGCGAAAACAATTGGAAAAAAACGACATGACCAAGGGCCCCATTACCGGTAAGCTCCTGCGGTTTTTCTTTCCGGTGCTGTTCGGAATGCTTTTCCAGCAGCTGTATAACACGGTGGACGCCATTATCGTCGGCAACTGCGTGGGGCCTGCGGCTCTGGCAGCGGTGGGTGGCAGCCCGGCGGTCATCATCAATCTGGTAATCGGTTTCTTTACCGGACTTGCCTCCGGCGCCACGGTCATTATCTCTCAGTATTTCGGCTCTCAGGATGAGGAGCAGCTGAGTCGGGCGGAGCACACGGTCATTACCTTCTGTTTCCTGATCGGCGCAGTGCTGACGGTGCTGGGCTGGTTCTCCGCCGAGTGGTCATTGAACCTGGTGAAAACACCGGCCGATATTCTGGCAGACTCCCGGCGCTATCTGCAGATTTATTATATCGGGGCCGTTCCGCTGCTGATTTTCAACGTGGGATCCGGTATTCTTCGCGCCATCGGCGACTCCCGCTGGCCGCTGCTGTTCCTGGGCGTCTGCTGCGTACTCAACGTGTTCCTGGACCTGCTGTTCGTTGCCGTGTTCTCCTGGGGCGTTGCCGGCGTGGCCTGGGCAACGGTGATTTCCCTGCTGGTGAGCGCGGTGTGCGTGCTGCTCCATCTTGTGCATCTGCGCAACGCCTGCCGGCTGGAGATCCGCAAGCTGGGGATTTATCTTCCCTCCCTGCGCCGCATCCTTTTCATCGGCATTCCCTCCGGCGTTCAGAGCGCCATGTATTCACTGTCAAACGTGATTATTCAAAGCTCGGTCAATGCCTTCGGTACCACGGTGGTGGCAGCCTGGACGGCGATCGGCAAGTTTGACGGTCTGTACTGGGTTACCAGCAACTCGCTGGGGATGACCATCTGTACCTTCGTGGGGCAGTGCTATGGCGCGGGGCTGCTGGACCGGATGAAGGAGGGCATTCGAAAATGGCTGCTGGTTTCGGTGCTGATCAGTGCCGGAATATCGACAATCCTGCTGACCTTTGCCAGATGGGGCGTCCGCCTGTTTACCGACGATCCGGCGGTTCTGAACACGGCGCTGCACCTGCTGTGGTTCTTTGCGCCGTTCTATGTGGTCTGGGCTTTTATCGAGATCCTCTCCAATGCCATGCGCGGCGCAGGAGACTCCGTCACACCCATGCTGATCTGCCTTGTGGGGGTATGCCTGCTGCGGATTGCCTGGATTGTGATCGCCGTGCCCATACGAAACAGCATCGATACGGTCAGCCTTTCCTATCCCATCACCTGGTGTGTTACGGCCCTGGCCTTCGTGTTCTATTATCGAAGGGGCAGATGGATGAATCACGGGCTTGCCGTTCAGCGCAGCTGACGAAAAGCGAGGGGGAAGCGCAATGGAAGCATATAAGGGCTTTTGCAGCTGCCGGGACACGAAGTGCCCCTTCCACCCGGCGAACCACAGCCAGGGCTGCACGCCCTGTATCCGCAAGAACCTGAAAGAGCGTGAGATCCCCAGCTGCTTTTTCAACCTGGTGGGCAGTGCGGCGGAGCTTTCTTCCTTCCATTTTGAGGACTTCGCGGAATATGTTCAGAGGCATCGGGAGGAAGTGAAGAGCGCAGACGAAGACGCTGCAATCCCGTAAACAGAAAAAAGGCCCATGAATCCTTCAAGGTTCATGGGCCTTCAGCATGTCAAAAAAGCCCTTCAGGCCTTTTTGACATGCTTCAGCCGCCACATTTTTTGTGAAACCGTATTTCACAAAAAAACTCGCTGCGCTCGGCAAATGCGCCTGCACGGCAGGCTTTTTGCTGGCGGTTTATTGAAACGCGATGCGGGCCTTGCCCCCTCGCGCTCCCCCGCGGCTCTATTGTCCTTCCTCATCCGAGTGTTTTTTGACAGTCTCAAGGCACATGAATCCTTCAAGGTTCATGGGCCTTTTCCTGAGCAGGTGTTTATGCCTCGTGGACGCGTTTGCCGCTGATGTGCTCGGGGATAATGGCAAAGCAGAGGGTTCGGGGGCCGGAGGTCTGAATCTCGCGCGCGATATATTCCTCGTCCCGGGTAAACTTATAGCTGAGCTGCCGGGAGACTTCCATGGCGTGCTCATGGTCCGCAAGAAACTCCACACGGCCGAAGACGATCACGCTGCGAAAGCTCAGCGCCCAGTCACCCTCTTTGCGGACACCCTGGTCATATACGCAGAGGGAGACCTTGTCACAGCGCCGCAGAGCGTCAATTTTGTGCCCCGCCTGACCGCCGTGGATATAAATGCGCCCGTCCGCATCGCAGTACCAGAAGTTGATGGGCAGCCCGTATGGATAACCGTCATCGCCCAGCACGGAGAGCACGCCCCTTGGTTCCCGACGCAGCAGTTCCAGACATTCTTCTGTGCTCAGGGCCTGCTTCTTTCTCATCATTTCACGAAACATCCTGTCTTTCTCCTTCCGTGTGTCCCGCAGACTGTCACGCCCGCCTGGAATAGAACGCCGTTTTCAACGCCGGAATCCCGCAGCGGTACGTCGGCGGGAGGCTTTCTGATGCGTGGGCGCTTCCGGCGCTCTTTTGCGCATATTATAGCAAAACAAAGCCGCTGCCGCAAGGGAAAACAGAGCAGGGAGGGCGAAAGCACGAAGTGCTCAAACTGGTTTCGCAAGGGCCTTGAATATGCCGGCAAATCAGGATATAATACACCCATAAAAGTTCAGGAGGAACAGAACATGGAACTGCGAGAGATTCTTGAAAAATGCGATCATACACTGCTGAGGGTTGACTGCACCAGCGCGGAAATCCGTGCACTGTGCGACCAGGCAATCCATTATCACTGCGCCAGCGTCTGCATTCCGCCCTGTCATGTGGCCGGCGCCAGGCGCTATGTGGGAGATCAGCTGAAAATCTGCACGGTGATCGGCTTCCCCAATGGATATATGACCACTGCGGCCAAGGCCTTCGAGGCGGAGGACGCGGTGCGCAACGGAGCCGATGAGGTGGACATGGTGATAAACCTCTCCATGGTCAAGGACGGCTGCTGGGACATGGTGGCAAAGGATATCTCCGCTGTGCGCGAGGCGGTGAAGGGTACGCTTCTGAAGGTCATTATCGAGTGTTGCCTGTTGACCGAGGACGAGAAGCTGCGCCTGTGCAAAATTGTGTCTGACTGCGGCGCGG
This sequence comes from uncultured Clostridia bacterium, assembly GCA_947167435.1. The sequence goes on from CAMVIC010000120.1 coordinate 3,776, forward strand.
ACTATATCAAAACCTCCACCGGCTTCTCCAAGGGCGGCGCCACAAGGGAAGACGTGAAGCTCATGCGGGAAAACTGCCCTCCCAGCGTGAAGGTCAAGGCCGCCGGCGGCATCTCTTCGCTGCAGGATGCGGAAGACTTTATCAATCTGGGCGCAGAGCGCCTGGGAACCAGCAGAATCGTGAAGCTGGCCATGGAGCAGGAGAACGCCCAGGGAGCGCCGGACGAGAATTACTGAGCAAATCTTCTCTCAAAACCAAACAAAGAACGCACAGAAAACTGTTGACAAGCGGCCGTCTCTGTGCTATATTACATGAGCTAAAACAAAGTAGGTACGGCATCCCCGTCCTCACCCGGCGGCATTTGGTCGGCTGTGGTCAATAAAAGCAGCTCCCCCGAAAGGGGATTATGGTGTTTTTATGCGCGGATGCTGTACATCCGCGCTTTTATTATTCCGGAGGTGTTTCACATCGCAAACGCTGTTCATCAAATCAACGAAGAGATCACAGATAAGGAAATCCGCCTGATCGGTGACGAGGGCGAGCAGCTCGGCATCATGTCTGCCGAGGAAGCGCTGCGCATCGCAACCGAGCGGGAGATGGATCTGGTCAAGATCGCTCCGGGTTCCAACCCTCCTGTCTGCAAGATTATGGACTACGGCAAGTTCCGCTTCGAGCAGGCCAAGAAGGAGAAGGAAAACAAGAAGAATCAGCGCGTCATTGAGATCAAGGAGATTCGCATGTCTCCCGGTATCGACACCAATGACTTCAACACCAAGCTGAAAAACGGCCAGAAGTTCCTGTCAGAGGGCAACCGGGTAAAGGTGTCCGTACGCTTTCGCGGCCGCGAAATGGCACACACCGACATCGGTGCTCAGCTTCTGAAGGACTTCGCAGCGCAGTGCGCGGATTTCGCGAATATGGATAAGGCTCCCAAGCTGGAGGGAAGAAACATGTCGATGTTCCTTTCTCCGAAGCCTGTCACCCCGGCAAAGAAGCCGGCCAAGCCCAAAGCGCCCAAGGCTCCTGAAGAGGCCGAGGGTTAATACGCATCCACATACGGAAGGAGAAAATATCATGCCCAAACTGAAGACCCACAGCGGTGCAAAAAAGAGATTCAATCTCACCAAGACCGGTAAGGTCAAACGCGCTCATGCGTTTAAGAGCCATATCCTCACCAAGAAGGACACCAAGCGCTGCCGCCGTCTGCGTTCTGAGGCCTATGCCGATGTGACCAACGCAGCTACCATCAAGAAAATGATCCCTTACAAATAAGGGCAGACGCACGATAGGAGGATAAACAAATGGCAAGAGTTAAAGGCGCAATGATGACCCGCAAGCACAGAAGCAAGATTCTGGGTCTGGCAAAGGGTTATTGGGGCAACAAGTCCCGTCACTATAAGATGGCAAACGAGCAGCTGATGAAGTCCGGTCGTTACGCATACATCGGCCGCAAGCAGAAGAAGAGAGACTTCCGTCAGCTTTGGATTACCCGTATCAGCGCAGGCTGCAAGATGAACGGCATGAACTACTCCAAGTTTATGCACGGCCTGAAGCTGGCCGGCGTGGATATGAACCGCAAGATGCTCTCCGAGACCGCGATTCACGATCCTGCCGCCTTCACCGCTCTGTGCGATATGGCGAAGGCCGCTGTCAAGTAAACAGCCCTTCAACGAAACACCCCCTGGCCAAACGGACAGGGGGTGTTTCGTTTCAGCTTGTCAAAAAAGCCTTTCAGGCTTTTTTGACTGCGCTTCAGCCGCCATATTTTTTGTGAATCCGT
>CAMVIC010000121.1 GCA_947167435.1 uncultured Clostridia bacterium
GGGAAGGACACCCTTTCGCAGACCACACTTGCCCGGTTTTTCCTGGGCTTCCGCTTCATTACCGGCGGTTTACTCTGAGTGCTTTTGCCGCTGCGCGCGGCATGTTCTGACAGCCGGCGACTTCGCCGGCTGCAGCTTTTTCCAGGAGGTATTTCACATATGCAGCCTACCATGTGTTCCCGATGCGGCAAGAACGTCGCAGTCATCTTTATTACGAAAATTGAGGGAGGCCAGACCAAAAACGAGGGCCTCTGCCTTAAGTGCGCCCGGGAGCTTCACATCAAGCCCGTGGATGACGTGATCAATAAAATGGGCATCTCCGACGAGGACCTGGACAGCCTCTCCGGCGAAATGATGAACGCCCTGAACGGGGCAGAGGAGCTGATGGCCACAGACGACGCTGACAACGGGGAGGATGACGACGGCAAGACCGCCACGTTTCCCTTCCTCAACCGGCTTTTCGGCGGGCCGAACGCGCAGAATAACGCCGAGCCGGGGCCTCAGAACGACCGGCCCCGGCCTGACAGTCCCGCAAGCAACGGCAAGCCCCAGAAGCGCAAGTTTCTCGACAATTACTGCATCGACCTGACCGAGCGTGCCCGGCAGGGCAAGCTGGATGCCATGGTGGGCAGAGAAGAGGAGCTTGAGCGCGTCATCCAGATTCTGAACCGCCGGCAGAAGAACAATCCCTGCCTGATCGGCGAGCCCGGTGTGGGCAAGACCGCAATCGCCGAAGGCCTGGCCCAGCGCATCGCCATGGGCAGCGTGCCCTATAAGCTCCAGGATAAGCAGGTGTTTCTGCTGGACCTGACCGCGCTGGTAGCCGGGACACAGTTCCGCGGTCAGTTTGAAAGCCGCATGAAAGGCCTGATTGAAGAAATCCGAAAGCAGGGGAATATCATCCTGGTTATCGATGAGGTGCACAACATTGTGGGCGCCGGGGACGCGGAGGGCAGCATGAATGCCGCCAACATCCTCAAGCCCGCGCTGAGCCGCGGGGAGATTCAGGTAATCGGGGCCACCACATTCACCGAATACCGCAAACACATTGAAAAGGACTCCGCTTTGGAGCGGCGTTTCCAGCCGGTGACGGTGAATGAACCCTCCATCGACGACAGCATCCGGATTCTCAAGGGCATCGCACACTACTACGAGGATTATCACGGGGTGCAGATTTCCGAGGAGATGTGCCGCCAGGCGGTGCTGCTCAGTGAGAGGTATATTACCGATCGCTTCCTGCCCGACAAGGCCATTGACCTGATCGACGAGGCCTGCTCGGACGTAAATCTGAAGGACCCGGATATCAAGCGCAGAATGCTGGCGGAGCGGGACCTGGAAAACGTACGTTTTGAGCGGGAGGCGCTGATGAGCGACAACCGGGAGGACGACCCGGAGAAGCTGGACCAGCGCTACGCCCGCATTGCACAGCTGCGCAGCAGGGAAATCCAGCTGCAGCAGGAGCTGGAGGAACTCAGCGCCAAGGGCAGGCCTGCCCTGAGCGTGGATAATCTGGCGCGGATCATCGAACTGTGGACCAAGATCCCTGCCTCCAGCATCAAGGAGGATGAACTGGAGCGCCTGGCAAAGCTGGACGAACGGCTCAAGGCCCACATCGTGGGGCAGGATGAGGCCGTGGATGCGGTCTGCGCCGCCATTCGCCGCAGCCGGGTAGGCCTGAAGGTCAAACGCAAGCCGGTGAGCTTTATCTTCGTGGGCGGCACCGGCGTGGGCAAGACGGAGCTGGTCAAGCGTCTGGCAGCCGATATGTTTGACAGTCCCGAATCCCTCATCCGGCTGGACATGTCGGAATTTATGGAGAAATTCTCCGTCTCCCGGATTATCGGATCGCCCCCGGGCTATGTGGGCTATGACGAGGCCGGGCAGCTGACCGAGAAGATCCGCCGCAAGCCCTACAGCGTGGTGCTGTTTGATGAGATCGAAAAGGCCCACCCGGATGTGATGAACATCCTGCTGCAAATCCTGGATGACGGCCGGATTACCGACGCCCAGGGCCGCACCGTAAACTTTGAGAATACCATTCTGATTATGACCACCAATGCCGGCAGCAACCGGAAGACCGGAAGCGTGGGCTTTGGCGGAAGCCTGAGCGATATGAGCCGGGAGCGCACGATGAAGGCCCTGAACGAATTTCTGCGGCCGGAATTCCTCAACCGGGTGGACGAGGTTATCTGCTTTAACCAGCTGACGGAAGAAAACTTCCGCGCGATCGCGGGACTGATGCTGGGCGAGGTGAAGGACGTGCTGGCAGAGAAAAACATGGACCTGAGCTGGGACGAGAGCCTGATCGACTATCTGGTGTCCAAGGGTTATTCCGTCACCTACGGCGCCCGAAACCTGCGCCGCCTGATCCAGAAGGAGATTGAGGACGAAATCGCACGTCAGATGATTGCCCGGCGGGGCGATCCGGTTCGAAACATACGGCTCTCTGCCGCAGAGGGCAGGGTTCAGGTGGAATGTGAGGCATAAAGCGATGGACAGAATTCAGGTTATTCAGGGGGATATCACCCGCCAGGAGGCGGACGCCATCGTGAACGCCGCCAACACCTCCCTGTTGGGCGGCGGCGGCGTGGACGGGGCCATCCATCGGGCGGCGGGACCGGAGCTGCTGGCGGAGTGCCGCACACTCCACGGCTGTGCCACCGGCAAGGCAAAAATCACCGGCGGTTACCGGCTGCCGGCAAAATATGTGATTCACACGCCGGGCCCGGTCTGGCACGGCGGCTGACAGGGAGAGGACGCGCTGCTTGCCTCCTGCTACCGCTCCTGCCTGGAGCTGGCCTCGGAAAACGGCTGCGAGACGGTGGACTTCCCGTCCATCAGTACCGGGGTATATCACTTCCCGCTGGAGCGGGCAAGCGGCATTGCCATTGGGACTATTGCGGACTATCTTGCCGGTCACCCGGAAATCCGGCGGGTACGGATGGTCTGCTTCGATGAGCGGACGCGGGACTGCTATCAGCGGGCGCTGGACGCTCTGGAGGCAAAGCTATGAAGCGGCTGCGGCTGCAGTATAACGCTCCGGTGGTGCGGAGCTTTGCCCTCTGTTCCCTGGCGGCGCTGCTGCTGGGGAAAATCACAAACGGTTGGACCACCGCAAAGCTTTTCAGCGTCTACCGTTCCTCTCTGCGCTCCTTCCTGACCTATCCCCGCTTCGTGCTCCACGTGCTGGGGCACAGCGGCTATGCCCACTATCTCAACAACATGATGATGATCCTGGTGATCGGTCCCGCGCTGGAGGAAAAGTACGGCAGCCGGAATCTGTTCTGGTCCATTTTCCTGACGGCGCTTGTGTCCGGCCTGGTGCAGTGGCTGTTCTTTCCCGGCAGCGCACTTCTGGGGGCCTCCGGCATTGTGTTCATGATGATTGTCATGTCCTCGCTCTCCGGCATGAGGGACGGACAGATTCCCCTGACGCTGATTCTGGTCCTGGTGCTGTATCTGGGCGGTGAGATTGTGGACGGCGTGGTACTGCGGGACAACGTGTCCCAGCTGACCCATGTGATCGGCGGTCTCTGCGGTGCCTTCCTGGGCATGAGCCTGAGACGCTGAGCCCGGGATTGACAGATTGATATGATGGCGCAAGCCCCCTGAAACGGAAGCAGTTCCGTTTCAGGGGGCTTGCTGTCTGCGGGTTAGCTGCGCGTTTACTTTCTGCCGCGCTCAGGCAGCAGAAAGATGAAAACCAGGGAGCTGATCAGAAGGAGATAGGGATAGAACAGGTTCGGCATAATCTGGAAGGCGGAGACAGGATGTCCCAGGGCGTTGGACGCGGAGATCGCCACCAGCATCTGCGCACCGTAGGGGATAATCCCCTGGAAAACACAGGAGAAGGTATCCAGCAGAGAGGCGGTTTTGCGGGGAGAGATGTCATAGCGTCCTGCCATCTCGGCAGCGATGGGGTTTGCCATCACGATGGCGACGGTGTTGTTGGCGGTGGCAATGTCCATGGCGCCGACCAGCAGGCCCATGCCCAACTGTCCGCCCTTCCGGCCCCGGAACACCTTCACAATCCAGCTGAGCAGCGCGTCAAAGCCGCCGTATTCCCGAATCAGCGCGCAGATTGCGGAGACCAGAATGGCCACCATGGGGGTCTCAAACATACCGGCGGCGCCGGCGCCCATGCTGCTCAGCAGCTCGGTTGCGGGAATGGCACCGGTGGAGAGCATGATAACGGCACCGGAAACGATGCCAAGCAGCAGAACCAGAAACACGTTGACGCCCACAATGCCGCCCAGCAGGACCAGCAGATAGGGGACAGTCTGTACCAGGTTATAGGGCTTGAGCTCGATGCTGCCAACACCGCTGCGAAGGGACAGCACCAGAATCAGCACCAGCGTCAGCAGCGCGGCAGGCAGGGCGATGGCAAAGTTTTCCCGAAACTTGTCCTTCATGTCACAGCCCTGACCGTTGCAGGCAGCGATGGTGGTGTCGGAGATGAAGGAAAGATTGTCGCCGAACATGGCGCCGCCCATGACAGAGCCAATGCACAGCGGCAGGCTGAAGCCGGAGGCGGATGCCGCCGCAACGGCGATGGGGGTAATGAGGGTTATGGTGCCGACTGAGGTACCCATGGCGGTGGAGACAAAGCAGCTGACCACGAAAAGCACCGCCACCGCGAAACGGGCAGGGATGAGGGAGAGCATGAAATACGCTACGCTCTCTGCACTGCTGCGCCCGACCACGCCCACGAAAATCCCAGCTTCCATGAAGATCAGAATCATGGTGACAATATTCTTGTCCCCGATTCCCCTGCCCATGAGACTGAGCTTCTCGTCAAAGGAGAGCGCACGGTTCTGCAGGCAGGCGGTGAGCAGTGCAATCAGAAAAATAACCACGATGGGGATGTTATAGAAGCCCATGGGGATCTTCAGCACATACTCGAACAGAATACCGAGACCCAGATACAGCAGGAGAAAAACATAAATGGGGAGCAGCGCGATCGGATTGCCTTTTTTCAATTCTTTGTACCTCGTATGTTGATGATTATGGACGGCACACGCCGCCGGAGAGACAGAAGAAATCAGCTGTTGCCGCCGGAAAAGCCCAGCTGGCTGTAATAGTCCGCCGCGGTGCGCAGCAGGATTTCCGATGCCTGGCCGCGCACGTCCGCCGCCTCTGACCCGAAGAGGGCCATGACGATGGTGTGGGTCTCACCGCCGCTTGTGACCGGCATGCTGGCCACCAGGCAGTAGCCTGCCCGGTTGGTGGAGCCGGTTTTCAGCCCGTTGACACCGGGCAGATTGAAAACGAGGGGATTGGAATTGGCGGTGGTGTAGTCCAGGGTGGGCATGCGGTCAAAGAGCTGAGAGCTTATGCCGGTGATCTGGGGGAAGTTTCGGAGAATGTACTGAACCAGCGTGAACATATCCAGCGGGCACATGGAGTTTTGCTGCTTGATCGGCAGAGCGGAAGCGGAATAGACCGGCAGACCGTTGCAGGTGTAAAAGAGGGCGGAGCGAAGCCCCAGGTCGTGGGCACGCTGATTCATGGCGGCCACAAAGGCCTCCTCACTGCCGGAGACATATT
>CAMVIC010000122.1 GCA_947167435.1 uncultured Clostridia bacterium
CGATTTCGACCGCCTTGGCCAGGGACTTCGCGTCGATCACGCCGCCGGGGATGCGGATGCGGGAGGCCGTCTCACCGCGCACCTTGGAATAGCGGAATGCGTTTTTCTTGAGCTTGCCGACATTGATATCCAAATGTCCCATAGTGCACCTCTCTTTCAATCCAGCAGGACTTTCGCCTCGTTGTACGGGAACACGGGGCCGTCGATGCAAACGTATTTGCCGCCGATGCGGCAGTGGCCGCATTTGCCGAGGCCGCAGCACATCTTCCGCTCGTAGGATACGGTGATATTCTCATCCCGGAAGCCTTTCTTCTGCAGCTCGATAATGGTAAAGCGCATCATGGCGGGAGGACCCACGACCACGGCCCTGGCGTTGGAAGGATCGGCCAGGGGCAGGTCCTGGATGTACTTTGTGACCAGGCCTACGTTGCCGGCATAGCCCTCCTCTGCCCGGTCCACGGTGAGGATCAGATTCAGACGCTCGGCCCAGTTTTTGAGATCCGTGCGGAAGAGCATGTCGTCCGGAGAGCGGAATCCGACGATCACGTACTTTTTCTTCGCCTGTTCCGAAGTGCTCAAGGCCTCGATGACGCCGCGCACCGGGGACACACCCGTACCGCCCGCCACCACAACGGTCTCGCCGTTCAGGAAAGAACCCACGTCGAAGCCGTTGCCGTAGGGGCCGCGCATGAGCAGCTTCTGGCCCTGATAGTGCTCAAACACCTCGTTGGTGACCCGGCCCACCCGGCGGATGGTCAGATCCACGAAGTTTTCGCCGATGCCGCTGACCGAGATCGGGGCTTCACCGAACTTCGGGATGGACACCTCGAAAAACTGGCCGGGCTTCACAATGCCGCGAAATTCCATGCGGAAGGTGTATTCCTTCTCCGTATGCCGGATGACCTCCAGGATCTCGGAGGCAAAGGGGATATAGACATTTTCCATGTTCAGCCCTCCCTCGCAGCGTCATAGACCTTGTTGATGATATTGGAATAGGAGATGTACTCGGGGCAGATATCGTCGCAGCGGCCGCAGCCGACGCACATATCATTGCCGAAGCGCTGGCGGTGGTCGTAGATCTTGTGCAGCACCTTGAAGCGCATCCGCTCGCCGTTCTTGCGCCGGTACTGGCCGCCGCCGGCCACATCCGTGAAGCCGTCCACCATGCAGGAGGCCGCCACGCGCCGGCGCTCGCCGACGTTGCCGTTGTCGGTGTAGCTGATATCCTGCATGGACCAGCAGGTGCAGGTGGGGCAGACAAAATTGCACCGTCCGCAGTTGATGCAGCGCACAGTATACTCATCCCACAGGCTGTGGGTACGCACGGCGGCGGGGACCGTTTCCGGGACGCAGACCCGGACCTCGTTTTCCGTCACGTGGCAGGGAGCCGCGTCGATTTCCCGCGCCGTGGCGGCGGCAAAGAGCGGGGCGCAGCCGGCGTCCGGCACGGTGCAGGCGCAGCCGTCCGGCGCGCTGTCCACCGAGAACAGCCAGCCCTCCGGGGCGACGTTTGTGCCCATGGATACGCAGAAGCAGTTCGGGAAGGACTCGGAACAGCCGATCAGCGCAAAATGCACCAGCTCCCGTCTGCGGCGGTAGAAGGGATCCTCCGGGCCGTTGCACAGGTAGATCTGATCCATCCGCTGCAGGGCGTGCATGTCGCAGGCCCGGGCGAAGATCAGAATGGGCCGATCATCGAAGCTCGCCGCCTGGGTGTTGGCCTCGGTGAAGTAGAACAGCACCTCTGACAGAGGCGTCAGCGCCTCCTTGAAGGCGTAGTCGGATTTGGCGTCCAGCACGATTTCGGAGCCGGAGCGGACCGTGTCGTACAGGATCACGTCCGTATCCGTGAACCGGCCCGCGCCCTTTTTGCGTACCGGCGCAAAGATGCGAAAACGCTTGCCCAGTTCCGCCACCACGCCGTCAAACGCCTCGCGTGTCAGAAAATAACCCACGGTATCTTCCTCCATTCATGTATTATCATTTGGTTTTGCCAGAATATAAGTGCAGAACGCGTCCGGATCATCGATCCGCTTGAGCCGGACGCCCACCGCGTCGAATATGGTTTTTTCCTGCCGGGCGGCTAGAGCCGGCGCAGCGTCGAGGACCAGGGTTCCGCCGTGGAGCACGAGGACGCGGTCCGCGATGCTGAAGGCCAGGGGCAGATCGTGGCACGAGAGGACCACACCCTTGCCCGCGCGTGTCAGAGCGCGCAGGATCTGCGCGAGCTGAATGCTCGCCTCCGCGTCCAGAAAGGCCGTCGGCTCATCCAGGAGCAGGAAATCCGGATCCTGGGCGATGACCATGGCGCAGTAGGCACGCTGCAGCTCGCCCCCGGACAGGGTCGGCAGGGTGCGAAAACGAAGCTCTGTCATGCCGGTCTGCTCGAGGGCCTGCCGGATTTTTTCCTTGTCCTCCCCGCCCAGCGTCTTGGAAAACCCGAGGCGGGAGAACCGTCCGTGGCTGACCAGGGTCTGCACGGTCATATCCGGCGTGCGCAGCCGCTGGGGCAGATAGCCCAGGCCTATGGCCCGCTGCGTCCCCGGGAGGGCATGGATGGGCGCGCCGGCCAGCGTGGCCGTCCCCCCGGCCGGGAGCATGCCCGACATGGCGCGCAGCAGTGTGGATTTACCGGCCCCGTTCCGGCCGACGATCACGCTGAACTGCCCGGTTTCAAACCCGGCGGAGATTTCCCGCAGGACGCTCCCGCCGCCGTAGCCGGCGCACAGCTTCTGCAGCTCCAGTCTCATTCCGCAGCCCTCCTTCTGCGCCTTGCCAGCAGGAAAATGAAGAACGGCGCGCCCAGGGCGGACAGCAGCAGACCCACCGGCAGCTCGAAGGGATAGAACAGCAGGCGGATCAGACTGTCGCACAGGAGCAGAAAGCCGCCGCCGTAGACGATGCTCAGTCCAAGCTGGCTGCGCACGGTACGCGCGCCCATCAGCCGGACACAGTTCGGCACGATCAGGCCCATGGAGCCCAGCAGCCCGCAGATGCTCACCGCGGCCGTCGCCAGGACCGAGGCGCAGACCAGGGTCACGGCGCGCATTTTTTTCGGATCGAGGCCCAGGCCAAAACAGGCCTCGTCGCCCAGGGCCAGCATCCCGATACCCCGGTGCAGGAAGAAGCACAGCGCCAGGGCAGGGATCACCGCGCATACGGAGAAGACGATCTGCCTTGCCGAGATGGCGTGGAAGCCGCCCAGGCTGAAGGCCACCTTGTCCGGCACGGCCTCGGGGAACGCGGTGACGATCCCGTTGCTCAGGGCCGTCATCATGGTGGAAACGGCGATACCCAAAAGCAGGATACTGCTTTTGGAGCTGCCGATCCGGCGGGACAGCAGCAGGACGATCCCCACCGCGCCCATGGCGTCGGCAAAGGCAAACAGGCCCCGCGCCAGAAGTGCGCCGGGCAGCAACAGGCCCGCCAGAAGCGCAAAAAAGCCCGCCCCGGCGTTGATGCCGAGGATGCCGGGGGAGGCCAGGTCATTGTGCAGGGTGCGCTGCAGCAGCAGGCCCGCCGCGCTCAGCGCTCCCCCGCACAGCAGCACCGCCAGCGTCCGGGGCACGCGCAGCGACCAGAAGATCAGGCTTTCCGGACTGCCGCTCCCCGGCCGCAGCATGGCCCCGAAGAGGCGGGCCGGGGTGAGCTCGCCGCCGGGACCGAACAGGGACAGGGCGAGGCCGGCCAGCAGCAGCGCAGGAGCGATCAGATACAGCTTACGATTCCCGGAGGATACGGTCGATGTAGGCATAGGCTTCGTCCCATCTGGCGTTTGGTTTAAACTGGAACAGCTCCTTCGGGAGCAGGTAAACCCGACCATTCTGTGCCGCCTGCAGGCCGTTCCAGGCGGGCTGGTCGAGGTAGGCGTTCTGATAGAGCTGCCGCGCCTTCTCCCCGTCTCCCTGGGTGATGACGAAGATGTAGTCCGGGTCCCACTGGACGACGGCCTCGAGGTTCAGCTCCTTGAGGACCGTATCGTCCTGAGCGACATTCTGCAGGCCGAAGCTCGAGATGATGTCGCAGGAGAAATAGTCGTTTTTCAGCGCGACGGTCTTTGACGGGGAGATGCGGATGGCCAGAAAGCTGGCCTGCGTCCCGTCCGATTTTTTTCAGGATCTCATCGATCCGGGCGCGGACGTCCTGCACGTTGGTTTTGTACAGGTCCTCCCTGCCCGTCATGGCGGTCAGCGTCTGCATGGCGGAATCGTAGTCATCGAAGCTGTCGATCTCCAGGCTCATGCAGGGAATCTGCATTTCCTCCAGCGTGTTTCTTGCGGTCTTGTGGGCCGGGATGGTCGCCGAGAGCAGCACCAGCTCCGGCTCCAGGGCCACGATGGCCTCCAGATTCAGCTTTTCCGTGGTGCCGATCACCTTTGTTTCGCCGTCGACGCCCTCCAGCTCCATGGCGTCCTCGGTGGCGCCGGCGAGCTCGCCGCCCGCCAACAGCCAGAGATCCGCCATGGACCGGTTCGCGGCCACCACGCGCTTCGGCGCCTGCGCGTCATTCGCCGGCGGCCTGCGCGCGCAGGCGCAGAGACAGCACAGCATACATACGGCCAGCAGTATGGAAAGGGTTCTTTTTATCATGGTGCACTTCCTTCCGGGGAATTGGCCGCAGACGTGGCTTTGGGTGAGAACGGTTGAGATCAGACGCCGCGGCGGCGCCATTGCCCGATGCTTCAGTCCAGATGCTCTCTGCGGCGCTTCATCTGCTCGTAGCTCTCCGGATGCATAAAGAGGAACTTGCGGGTGGCGGCTCTTCGTACAGACGGATTTGCAGGAAATCGAGCACAGGATCCGTCGGTTCATTTGTTTTTATTATATCTATGACTGATAGGCGAGTCAAGATATAATCGAATAAACATCGGTCTCTCTTCTCCATATACTTCATCCTTCCCGCCTCCTTCCTGATATAATTATACCATATCTCTGCCTTTTTCGCTCGCTTTTCGGACAGTCTGGCCAGACTTGAGTGGAAAGTGTCCAGAAATGGGCACTTTCCACTTTTCGCTTCGAGGGATTACCCATCGTGTCCTTGTTCCCCGGCTATCATGAAGCCGTAATTCCGAGCCCGGAAAGCATCGCGTCAGCCGAGGAAATCTTGGAGCTGTATTCCAGGTGGGCGTAAATATTCGCCGTAGTCGAAAAGTCGCTGTGGCCGAGCCATTCCTGAATCTGCTTCATGGGAACCCCGCTGGAGAGCATCAATGAAGCGCAGGAGTGCCGGAGATCATGGAAAGCTTTTTTATCCGAGGATGCTTTTCAGGTCTTCTTCCGGAGTGCTGATCGGGGAAATGCTGTAGTTTTCAACAAGGTAGTTCAGCACATTCGGAGAGATAAAGGCCGGGAGCGAGGGACCGAGCCGGATATTCTTGATGCCGAGATACAGAAGCGTCAGCAGGATACACACTGCCTTTTGTTCGTACCAGGAAAGGATCATGGAAAGCGGGAGCTCATTCACACCGCAGCCAAACG
>CAMVIC010000123.1 GCA_947167435.1 uncultured Clostridia bacterium
GCCGCCGGGAGGCCGCCCATGAGAGCTCTGACAAGAAAATACGGCGCGCTTTTCCTGGCCCTGGTGCTGATTTGCGGCGTCTGCCTGTTCTTTGCCGCGCGCAAGTCCGGCATGTTCATCGACGAGATTTTCACCTACGGCCTGTCCAACAGCCATTACGCCCCCTTCCTGGGGGATATCCACGGCACTCTGGAGAACACGGTTCTCACCCGGAAGGAACTGCGGGACTATCTGGTGGTGGGGCCGGAGGAGCGCTTTGACTTTGCCTCGGTCTACTATAACCAGACCCGGGACGTGCACCCGCCCCTCTATTACTGGCTGCTCAACGCAGTCTCTTCCCTGACGCCCGGAAGCTTCAGCCTCTGGGGCGCGCTGGTACTGGATCTGCTGCTGTATCTGCTGACGGCGGTGCTGCTGTACCGGCTGGTGCTGCGCCTGTTCGGCAGCCGCCTGAACGCCGCCGCGGCCGCGGCCCTGTACGGGCTTTGCGCGGTGGGCCTGTCCACCATGCTGATGATCCGCATGTACGTGCTGATGACGGCGTTGACGGTGCTGCTGGCCCTGCTGGTAACCCGGCTGATGCAGACCGGGGAAAAGCGGCTGTGCCCGCTCATCGGTCTGACCGTTTTTCTGGGCCTGATGACCCAGTACTACTATGTGTTTTATGCCTTTTTCCTGTGCGCCGCCTATGTGCTGTACGCGCTGCTGCACCGGAAATGGCAGGAGGCTGTGCGCTTTTCCCTCTGGGCCTTCGCTGGGGTTGGACTGCTGGTTCTGGCCTTCCCCGCCTGCCTGGACCAGCTTTTTGCCGACCACATCGTCTCCGGCGGCAGCGCCCTGGAAAACCTGAAAAACACCGCCCAGTACGGCAGGCGCTTTAAGCATATCGGGGACTATCTGCGCTTTACCGGCATGCGCTCTCCCCGGTATCTGGCCATGGCGGTGGGCGCGGCGCTGCTGCTTCTCTCGCCCCGGCTCCTGCGCGCCGCCCGGGAAAAGAAGCCGGACCTGACGGCGCTGTGGGTGCTGCTGCCAGCATACATTGCGGGGGCGGCCGTGGTCATCCTCTCTCCCGTAAACGAGGAGCGCTACGTTTACAACCTGATTCCCCTCTATGTCGCCACGCTGAGCCTGGGGATTTACCTGCTGTTCTTCGCCCTGGGCGACTTTCCGAAGGCGGGCCTGGTCAAGGGGACGCTGTTTCTGGCGGTGCTGGCCTTTGCGGTGCTCATGGCGCGGACCGTGCAGCCGGAATACCTGTATACCGTCTATCGGGACTATGACCACGCGATGGCGGAATACGCCGACGGCCCCTGCATCTATCTGGACGCGGGCTTTCACGAGCCGCTGACCCAGGACCTGCAGCAGCTTCTGTTTTTTGAGGACGTGCTGGTCACGCCGGGCGGGGACGAGCCTGCCGTTCAGGAGTATCTATCCCGCTATCCGGAGGCGGCGCACTGTGTGGTCTTCGTGGACGTCGACCGCTTCTGGTCCAGCGGCTATGACCCGGACCAGGTGCTGCCCGTGCTGCTGGAGCACACGGACTTTCAGTCAAGCGAGCTGCTGTACTGGAACTACCTCTCCAAAGCCTATGTGCTGAACAAATGAGGAAACTGCCATGTTATCTGTGATTTTACCCGCATACAACGAGGAGGCCATGATTCCGGTGGCCGCCAAAACCATCCCGGACATTCTCGACGCCGCGGAAATCCCCTATGAGCTGCTGTTTGTGGACGACGGCTCCCGGGACAAAACCTGGACGGAGATTCAATCCGCCGCCCGGCAGAACAGCCATGTGACGGGCGTCCATTTCAGCCGGAATTTCGGCAAGGAGGCCGCCATGTTTGCCGGGCTGGAGCAGGCCCGGGGCGACTGCTGCGCCGTGATGGACTGCGACCTGCAGCACCCGCCGGAGAAGCTGGTGGAGATGTACCGGCTCTGGGAGCAGGGCTTTGAGGTGGTGGAGGGCATCAAGGAGGACCGGGGCGAGGAGACCGGGTTCCACCGCTTCGCCGCCAACAGCTTTTACGGAATCATCAGCCGGGCCACCGGCATGGACATGAGCTCCTCCTCCGACTTCAAGCTTCTGGACCGGAAGGTGGTGGACGCCCTCAACCAGATGCCGGAGCGAAACGTCTTTTTCCGCGCCCTGTCCTTCTGGGTGGGCTTCAGGCGCACCACGGTCTCCTACCGGGTGCAGGAGCGCACCGCAGGGGAGAGCAAGTGGTCCACCCGCTCCCTCATCAAATACGCCATCAGCAACATCGGCTCCTTCTCCTCCGCGCCGCTGCACATCATCACGGTGCTGGGCCTTGTCATGCTGGTCACCGCGGTGGTCTTCGGCCTGGTGGCCCTGGTGCAGAAGCTCACCGGTCAGGCTCTGGGCGGCTTTACCACCGTCATTTTGCTGCTGCTCTTCTCCAGCAGCCTTGTCATGATCAGTCTGGGCATCATCGGCTTTTACACCGCCCGGATTTATGAGGAGCTGAAGGGCCGGCCCCGGTATATCATCTCTCAGATCTGCGGGAGGGACGAATCATGATCGAAAAAATCAAGGCCCTGTGCGTAAAGCACAGGGAGGTCCTGCTGTATCTGATCTTCGGCGGACTGACCACGGTGGTGAGCATGCTCACCTTCTGGCTGGCAAACTCCCCCCTGGGCATCCACGAGCTGATTGCCAACATCATCTCCTGGATCTGCGCGGTGACCTTCGCCTACTTCACCAACGCCAGATGGGTCTTTGACGCAAAGCCCGAAAGCGGCAGGGAGCTTCTGCGCCAGGCGGTGTCCTTCTATGTGGGGCGGCTGGCCACCCTGGGGGTGGAGGAGGCGATCATCGCCGTCTTCGCCACCTGGCTGGGCTTCAACAGCTTCTGGGTAAAGCTGGCGGCTCAGGTGGTTGTGGTCATCCTCAACTACGTCATCAGCAAGCTCCTGGTATTCCGGAAGAAAGCATAAATCCGTACCGACACAAACCCGCATCAAGAAGACGCCGCAGGCCTCGACAGAACGCGAAGCCTGCGGCGTCTTCTTTTCTTTTTCAATCATCCGTCCTGAAGCCCTCTCCGTGGACCTCGGTGGAATCGGTGACGTAGGTGAAGGCCGCCGGGTCCGTCTGTTTGATCAGCTTCAGGGTCTGTGCCAGGACGTTCCGGCGGGTGACGGTGATGATCAGCTGCTTGTCCTCCCCGGTATAGCCCCCCTGGGCGGGCAGAATGGTCGTGCCCCGGTCCATCTGCTCGTTGAGGACCCGGGACACCTCGCTGCCCCGGGCGGTGATGATATAAATCACCTTGGCATAGTCGACGCCCTGGGCCAGGGCGTCGATTACCTTGGAGGAGGTCACAATGGCGATGGTGGAATAGAGCGCCACCTCGATCTCCCGGAAGATCATCACGGCGATGGCCACCACGCTTGCATCGATGATCAGCAGCATCACGCCGGAGCGCACGTTGGGGAAGGCCCTGCGCAGCAGCAGGGTCAGCAGGTCCGTGCCCCCGGTGCTGATGCCGCGCAGAAACAGCAGGCCGACCCCGAGGCCCGATATGGCGCCGCCCGCCACGGCGGCCAGCAGATTGTCGCTGGTATAGCCGGGCAGCAGATGGCCGAACAGGTCGATCAGCACCGACAGCAGCACCGTGGACAGCAGGGTCATCACCAGGCTCCTGGTTCCCAGCATCCGCCAGGCGGCCAGCAGCAGCGGCACGTTCAGAAGAAGGGACCAGACGCCCACGCTGATGGGCGTCACAAAGGCCAGGGCCGTGGCAAGACCGGACACCCCGCCGGGTGCGATGTCGTTGGGGACGGTGAACACCGCCACGGCCAGCGCCACCAGGGCGCTGCCCAGCAGCACAAAAAGCAAATCCATCATCAGGCCCTTCAGGCCTTTCCGTTCCGTCAGCTGATTCATAGGCGACTCCCGTTTTCCGATTTTCCTGTTATGTATCATACCACATTTTCTGTCCCGTGCCTAGAGCGGCGCGGAACATTTCCGCCGCCGGACTGCGGGGCGCCCCCCGGTATGCAAAAAACGGCTGCGGGCAGGTCCGGCGCAACGCAAAGCAGGGAACCGGAAACCACCATTTGCGGCAGGCATACACCGCGCTGCGCACAATGGGGCGGTGTCAAAAATATAAAAATAAATCGGATTCCATATTGACCGCCGCCCCAATTATGGTATAATAATGAATATCACCGGTTGTCCCCTCTTTGGGACGAGGACACTGGAGGAGATCGAGGAGAGGAGTATGTTATGAAATCTACGGGGATTGTCCGCAAGGTGGACGAGCTGGGACGGATCGTCCTGCCCATCGAAATGCGCCGGACACTGGGAATTGAGGAAAAAGATTCTCTGGAGATATATGTTGAGGGGGACAGCATCATTCTCCGGAAGGACCAGTCTGTCTGCCTGTTCTGCGGCAGTTCAAAGGATATTGTCTCTTTCAAGGGCCACAGCGTGTGCAAGTCCTGCGCCGCGAAGCTTCAGGAAAAATTCTGAACCGAACTGCACATAGGGAAAGACCGCGGGGTACAAACCCCGCGGGCTTTCAGCGTGTGTCACCGGTGGTAAATGCGCCGGTACTCCGCGCTCTCTCCGCCGTCCGGCCCGGTGAGAAACAGCGTCGGTTCCACGCGCAGTCCCGGTCTGCCGCCCCGGCGCCCCTCCGCCAGCACCAGGCTTGGCGCGGCCTCCGTCCGATGGCAGACCAGGCGCAGCCGCTTGGGCTCCAGCCCGGCACCGTGCATGGCGCAGAAAAGCTCCGACAGCCGCTCCGGCTTGTGCACCAGGCAGAAGCTGCCGCCGCTGCGCAGCAGCCAGGCCGCCGCCGCGCACAGCTCCTCCAGGCTGCAGTCCGTCTCTCCCCGGGCGCCGGCCCGGGCAGGGTCCGGGGAAAGGGCGCCGCTTCCCAGGGGATAATAGGGCGGGTTTGCCGCCACAAGGTCGAAGCTGCCGCCGTCAAACAGCTCCCGGTGCCGGCGGATATCCCCCGCTACAATCCGGCTGCGTTCCGTCAGGCCGTTTCGTTCCATATTCTCTTCCGCAAGCGCCGCCGCTTCCCGCTGCAGCTCCAGCCCGGTCATGTGCAGGGCGGGATTGCGCCAGAGCAGCAGCAGCGCGATGGCGCCGGAGGCGCAGCCCAGGTCGATCCCCCGCCGCGCCCGCTCCGCCCTGACAAAATCGGCCAGCAACACACAGTCGGTGCTCAGGCGCACGTGCTCCGCCTGTGCAAAGACCGGCCCGTCCGCCCAGAGCCTCTGAAATTCCGCCATGGCAATTCTCCCCCTGTAACGGTTCACTATCCCCCCATGCAAGGGGAGTCCAGAGGGGCCTTCCCCTCTGATTTTTCGCCTGGTTAGGCGAAAAACAAAGCCAAATCTGTTTTTGACGGCTTTGCCTCGTCAAAAACACCCTGAGCCGAGCATAACGACGCGCGGGAAGCGTGCGACGATCAAAGCTTGCTGCGAGGCCTCGCG